>JAUVTH010000088.1 GCA_030601615.1 Gemmatimonadota bacterium | reverse complement strand
GCCCCCAGGAACGCTCCCGGGCCCAGCCCCTCGGGCATGTTCCCGCTGAGTCCCGCCGCCGCGCCCCCGCTCTGGATACCGGGCACATGCAGCTCCTCGAACACGCCGCCCGCCTCCCGGATGACCAGGGCGCCGGCTGCCACGTCCCACGGCATCAGCCAGTACTCCCAGAAGGCCTCCAGTCGGCCGCACGCCAGGTTGCACAGATCGAGCGCAGCCGATCCGCCACGCCGGATGCCAGCGGTGGATCGCAGGACGCGGGACATCGTCTCGAGATAGGCGGGCAGGACATGCAGTTTCTTGAACGGGAACCCGGTGCCGACGAGGGCGACGGCGAGGTCGGCGAGATCCGACACCGTGATCGGCTCACCGTCCCGCCTTGCGCCGGCCCCGCGTGACGCCTCGAAGCGCTCCCCTGTCGCCGAGTTGAGGACCACCGCGGCCCGCAGCCCGTCCGTGTCCTCCGCCGCGATCGACACCGCGTATTCCGGGTAGCCGTGCAGCCAGTTCGTGGTCCCGTCCAGCGGATCGATGATCCACCGAACGGGCGGCCGCTCGCCCCGGGTATCGTTCTCCGTCCCCTCTTCGGCCAGGATCTGGTGGTCCGGATAACGCACGAGAATGGTCGAGACGATCAGTCGCTCCGACTCGATGTCGACCTCGGTGACGAAGTCGGAACGCCCTTTCTCGCTCCAGCGTGAGGGATCCACGCGTCCGCGCTCCCTCTGCTGCACTTCCGCCGCCTTCGTCGCCGCCTGGCGAGCCGTCTCCAACAGGTCCTCGTCGATCAGTCCGGCCGTCTGGATCGGAAAGTCGCTCACCGATGCACTCGCTTGCTCGGGTTATCGGGCCCGGCTACGTTCCGGCGTTCCTCCGGACGGGGCGGAAATCTGCGTCATCCGGCCATCGCTCACACGAATCAGACACTCCTTCATGACGCAGGGCAAGAGCCGCGTGTTCAGCGGAATCCAGCCGTCCGGGGAACTCCACCTCGGCAACTACCTGGGCGCCATCCAGAACTGGGTGGCCCTGACGGAAACATACGACTGCATCTACTGCATCGTGGACCTCCACGCTGTGACGATCCCGTATCAGCCTTCGGAGCTTCAGGACCGGATTTACCAGTTGGCCGTCGGCCTGCTTGCCTCGGGCCTCGACCCGGATCGCTGCACGCTGTTCGTGCAGTCGGCGGTACCGGAGCACGCGGAGCTTCAGTGGCTGCTGAACACCGTAGCGCCGCTCGGCGAGCTGTCGCGCATGACTCAGTTCAAGGACAAGTCGGACCGGGTGGACACGGTGAACGCGGGTCTCCTCAATTACCCGGTGCTTCAGGCAGCCGACATCCTCCTGTATCACGCCGAGCACGTGCCGGTCGGCGAGGACCAGAGGCAGCACCTCGAGCTGACGCGGGAGATCGCCCGCCGGTGGAACACCCGGTTCGGGGACTACTTTCCCGAACCGCAGCCCCTGATCGGGCAAGGGAAGCGGATCCTGGGTCTCGACGGCGCGTCGAAGATGTCGAAGTCGCAGAGTAACACGATCCCCCTCCTGGCCGATGAGGAGGAGTTGTGGTCGGTGATCCGCATGGCGGTAACGGATCCTGCTCGCGTGCGGCGGGACGACCCGGGCAACCCGGACGTGTGCAACGTATTCTCGCTGCACGGTCACTTCACACCGCCAGCTGAGCGCGACGAGATCGACGGCCTGTGCCGCACGGCGGGGATCGGGTGCGTCGACTGCAAGCGCCGTTTGACGGCCAACATCGCCTCTGAGCTGGCGCCGATCAGGGAAAGGGCGGCGGAGCTTCTGGCCGATCCGGACCGGGTCTGGGACATCCTGAACACAGGAGCGAAGCGGGCGCGGTCCATCGCTTCCATAACCCTGGCCGAAGCGTACGAGCGAATGGGGCTGGGACGCCGGGACCCGTGAGCGCGTCCCGACGACTGCGGAACGCCACCGAGACCGAGCTGAAGCGAGAGGAATGACGGACGTCCGACGTCGGCTCGTGGCCTGGATGTACTCGGATCGGTTCCCCACCTGGTCGATGCCGGATTCCACGGTCGAGGAGCTCGAGACTGCGCTCGGCCCCGGTTGGGAAGTCGAGGTCATCCGCGAACCGACGTTCGCCGGGGGCGATGGCAGCCGCCTCATTCCGGACGCCGTGAAGCGAGCGGCTGCGGATGCGGAGATCTACTTCGGGTTCGGGATCGCGCGAGAATTGTTCCTCGCCGCGAAGAGGCTTCGCTGGGTGCACTCCGCTGCCGCCGGCGCGCGCGCCTCGCTGTTTTCCGAGATGCGGGACAGTGACGTCGTCCTCACCAACTCCGCCGGCATCTATGCCGAGCCGCTGGCCGAGTGGGCCATGGCGGCCGTGCTGTACTTCGCGCGTGGCTTCGACCTCGCCGTCCGCGGGAAGCTCGACCGCCGGTGGCCGTACGATGAAATGGCGGCGTTCGGGCATCCGCAGCGTGAGGCAGCGGGCGGCACGATCGGGATCGTCGGCTACGGTGGGATCGGCCGGGCGATCGGTTGCCGAGCGAGAGCCCTCGGCATGTCGGTACTGGCAGTGCGGTCACGGGTCGGAGGCGACGTGCCGGAAGGGGCGGACGAAGTCTTCGGACCGGAGGACTTGCCAACGGTCCTGGGACGGAGCCACTACGTGGTCCTGAGCCTGCCGGAGACTGCTTCCACGACTGGCCTGATCGGCGCTCCCGAGCTTGCCCTGATGCGACAGGATAGCGTCTTGTTGAACCTGTCCCGAGGTGGCATCGTTGACGAGGACGCGCTAGTCGATGCGCTCCGGTCGGGAGGCATCCGGGGCGCGGCGCTCGACGTGTTCCGGGAGGAGCCGCTTCCGGCCGACAGTCCGCTCTGGACCCTCGACAACGTGCTGATCACGCCCCATGCGGCCGCAATCTCGCCCCGGTTCTGGGAGCGGCAGACGGCGCTCATGGTGCGTAACATCGGGAGCTATCTGGCGGGCGGCCGAATGGAGAACGTGGTGGACAAGAGACGGGGCTACTAGGTGCAGCGACTGATCAAGGCGGCCGTGGACCGTGGGGCCAGCGTCATCCACATCAAGGCGGGCGACGTTCTCCGGGCGCGGATCGAGGGCAAGATCGTGAAGCTCTCGAACCAGGTGTTCACCGAAGAAGAGACGGTGAAAATCGCGCTGAAGCTCATCCCGAGCGAGAAGGACCGCGAACGGTTCGACGAGATCCGCGACTACGACACGTCCTGGGGGCTGAAAGGCGTGGGGCGCTTCCGCATCAACATCTCGCGGCAGCGCGGGACGGTCATGGTCATCATGCGGGTTATCCCCTTGAACGTCCCGACGCTCGAGGATCTGTATCTGCCGTTGATCCTCGGCGACATCGCGGAGACAAGCCACGGCCTCGTGTTGGTCACCGGGGCGGTGGGCACGGGCAAGAGCACCACGCAGGCGGCCATGATCCAGTGGCTCAACGCACGCCACAAGAAGCACATCATCACGCTCGAAGATCCCATCGAGTATCTGCACACTGACGACTTGAGCACGTTGACTCAACGTGAGGTCGGTGTGGACACGGCGTCCTTCCACTCCGGGCTGCGGGCGGCCCTCCGGCAGGACCCGGACGTCATCCTGATCGGCGAGATGAGAGACCGTGCGACCATCGCCACCGCCCTGCGAGCGGCCGAGTTGGGCCAGTTGGTGATCTCCACGCTGCCCACGCCGCAGGCGGTCGGGGCGCTTCATTACGTGCTCGCCGCGTTTCCCGCGGAGGAGCGCGAGATGGCCCGCATGCGGTTCGCCGATTCGCTGAAGGCGGTCATCGCGCAGCGGCTGCTTCCGCGAAAGGACATGGACGGTCAGATACCGGCGGTCGAGATACTCCGGGTCACCGGTGCCATCCGGGACTGCATTCTCAACCTGAGCCCGGTTGAGGAGATCACCGGACTCATGGAGAACGGCCGGGAGGCGTACGGAATGCAGACATTCCAACAGCACCTGCAGGAGCTGGTGCGGGCGGGACTGGTCGAATACGACGTGGCGAAGTCGGCCGCACCCAGCCCGAGTGACTTCGAGCTGGAGATGCAGACGCTCGGCGGGGACGTGCCGGATCCCACGCGAGGAGACGTCCGGCTATGAACCTGGACGGGGTGTTCCTTCCGGTAACCACGCCGTTCGACCCGGCGACCGGGGATCCGGACCTCGAGGCGTTCGCCGCTAACATCCGCGCGTGGTGCACCCATCCGATCGCGGGTGTGGTAGTCGGTGGCTCGACCGGCGAGCAGGCGCTTCTCGACGAGGATGAGTTGCTGGCTCTGGTGGGCCGGGCCGCACGCGCCCGGCGCGACGGTGTCGCCGTGATCGCCGGGACGGGGGCCGAGTCCACCCGGGCGACGATTCGGTTGAGCGACCGATCGGCCAGGGAAGGGGCTGACGCCGTGCTCGTGAAACCGCCCTCGTACTACCGGGGCCGCATGTCACCGGAGGCGATCCGCACTTACTTCCTGGCCGTAGCGGACGCGTCACCCGTCCCCGTGATACTGTACCACGTCCCGAAGTTCGTGCCGGTGGACGTGGTTCCCGACCTGGCAGGAGAGCTGATCCGCCATGAAAACATAGCGGGGATCAAGGACTCATCGGGAGACATCCACAACCTCGGAGCCCTGTGTGAGGCGGTCGGCGATCGCGGTTCCGTGGTTGTAGGCGCAGGCACACTGCTGTATCCGGGCCTCGAGATCGGGGCGCGTGGCGGCATCATCGCGGTCGGCCTGCTCGCGGCCGGTGCGGCTTGCGAGCTCTACCGGTCGTTCACGGCGGGCCGCGCAGCGGAAGCTGGGCGGCTGCAGGAGCGCATCGGGCCGCTGCACAAGAGGGTCGTGGCCGGCACCGGAGTGCCGGGCCTGAAGCACGGACTCGACCTGCTCGGACTGGTGGGCGGACCTCCCCGCCCGCCGCTCCTTCCGCCGACGGATCGAGAGCGGGAAGAGGTCGCCGAGGCCCTCGAGCGAGCGGGCCTCGCGGCAGGTTTACCCCAAGGCGTCTGACCAACCAGCCCAGCGGGGCGGGAGCCACAATTGTTCGACGACGAAACGCAGTGTGTTGTGCTCGTGGGTGTCCAGTGGGGCGACGAGGGGAAGGGCAAGAGCACCGACGTGCTTGCGGAGCAGGCCACGCTGGTGGCCCGGTACCAGGGAGGGGCGAACGCGGGACACACCGTTCTGGTCGGCGACGAGGAAGAGTTCATCCTGCACCTGATTCCTTCCGGCGCGTTGTATCCTGATGTCCGGTGCCTGCTCGGCAACGGCGTCGTGCTCGATCCGTGGACGCTGATCGACGAGATCGAGATGCTCACGATGCGCGGGGTGGAGATCGAGCACCGCGTCGGTGTGTCGAGGCGCGCGCACCTCGTCCTGCCGTATCACAAGCAGCTCGACGGAGCGAAGGAAGCGAGCAAGGGCGCGGACCGCATCGGGACTACTAAGCGGGGCATCGGGCCAGCGTATCGAGACAAGATCTCGCGGAATGGACTTCGCGTCTGCGATCTGGCGGATCGAGACTACTGCTGGAACGTGGTGCGCGAAGGGGCGTCTACGGCCAATGTGTTCCTGGAGCACTTCGGCGTCGAGGAAAGGGCCGATCCGGACGCCGTGATGTCCGAGCTTGTGGCAGTGACGCCGCGCATTCTGGCCCTCGGCACCGACACGGGGGCCGAGAGCCGGACGGAGCTCTCCGGTGGTGGCAGAGTGCTTCTCGAGGGAGCGCAGGGGTCGCTGCTCGACGTGGATCACGGCACGTACCCGTTCGTCACCTCCTCGACCACGACCGCTGGAGGTGCGGCCGCCGGCGTCGGCATCGGCCCCACGCTGATCGATGAGGTGCTCGGCGTGGTCAAGGCGTACACGACTCGTGTGGGCGCAGGACCGTTTCCTACGGAGCTCGAGGGCGCCGACGCCGATCGTCTGCGGAACCTGGGGGCCGAATTCGGTGCCACCACCGGCCGCCCGCGGCGCCCCGGCTGGTTTGACGGCGTGCTTGTGCGCCACGCAGCGGGCGTCAACGGGCTCACGGGGCTCGCGGTGACCAAGCTCGACGTGCTGGACTCGTTCGACGAGCTGCTGCTCGGCGTGGGCTACGAGATCGACGGCGTCGCGACGACCGGTTTCCCCGAGCGGGCGGCCGATATCGAGCGGGTGAGACCGGTGTACGAGAAAGAGGCCGGGTGGGGGTCCGATACGGGCGCCTGCCGGTCGTGGG
>JAUVTH010000012.1 GCA_030601615.1 Gemmatimonadota bacterium | reverse complement strand
AGACGTCTCAGCGAGGAACAGGCCTCGCGCCGGGAGCCGGGAGCGGGATCGTGAGCGAGCCGGCTCTCGTCGATCTCCATTGCCACCTCGTGCCGGGCGTGGACGATGGCGCGCGCGATCTCCAGGAGGGAATCGCCCAGCTGCTGGAGTTCGAACGGCTGGGCATCCGGACGGTCGTGACCACTCCCCACCTCGCCGCAAGCGCGGCCCACGGCCAGTGGAGAGACGAGATCGAAGCGGCGTATGCCGAGCTCGCGGCGGCGGCCGCCCGGGAGTGTCCCGATGTCTCGCTGGGCCGGTCGTTCGAGTTCAGGCTCGACGATCCAGACTCGGACCTGAGTGACCGGAGCATCGGACTTGGAGATGGAGACCGGCTGCTCGTGGAGTTTCCGATGCTGGCGATTCCGGCATACCCGGATCGTATGCTGGAGATCGTGATTGCCGCTGACTGGGTGCCGGTGCTCGCGCATCCCGAGCGGTACGCGGGGGTAGAGCGCGCATACGGGTGGATCAACCGGTGGCGCGAGATGGGAGCGCTGATGTGCGTCAACGCCGGAAGCCTGTGGGGCGAGCACGGCGGAGAGGCGCAGCGGGTCGTGAGGCGAATGCTCGCGGACGGCTCGGTCGACCTGATAGCGTCCGACAATCATGCCCGTCCACGTCGCGCTGCTACCGTCAGACAGGCCTGGGACTACCTGGTCGAGGCGGGCTGCGAGGAGCAGGCGACTCTTCTCACTTCGTCGAATCCTGCGGCCGTTCTGGCTGGTAACCAGTTGACGGCCGTTCCGTCGTGCGAGCCGCGCTCCGGATGGGTGGATCGCCTGCGGCGTTTGATAACGGGAGGTTGATGTGAGCACGGATCCACAGGACGCCGTTCGGCTCCACCTTCAGAGTCTCTCCAGGTACGCGGATGAGGCCGCGGATGTCGTGTCGGAACCGGCGGCGAGATACGCGCATCTCGTCAGGGAAACGCTGGAGAGAGGCGGGAAGCTCCTGTACGCAGGGAACGGCGGGAGCGCAGCCGCGGCCGAGCACATCGCGACAGAATACGTGGTCCGACTTCGACGGGAGCGGCGAGCACTGCCCGCGATCGCCCTCACGGCGAGCACGGCCACGCTGAGCGCGGCGGCGAACGATTTCGGATACGACCGGGTGTTCGCTCGTCTGGTCGAGGCGTATGCCCGGCCCGGCGACCTCCTGGTCCTCCATTCCACGAGTGGTAACTCCGCGAACCTGCTCGCAGCGGCGCAGGTCGCCGCCGAGATTCCTATAACCACGGTGGCGCTGCTCGACCGACACGGCGGGAGCCTGGCTTCGCTGGTGGACCTCGCGATCCGGGTTCCGGCCGACGACTCGGCGAGCGTGCAGGAGCTGCAGCTGGCCGTAGAACACGCAGTCGCGGACCTCGTGGACGCCTGGTTCGCCGAGAGCGAGGGCGACCGGTGACCGGGGGGCATGCCGGCGGACCGACGGGCCGGGCCGACTCCGATCTGTCCGTACCGGGGCTGGCGGGCCGGACGGCTCTGGTCACCGGAGGCTCCCGTGGGATCGGTCGCGCCGTGGCGAGAATGCTGGCGACAAGCGGCGCGACGGTAGGCATCGGATATCGGAGCAACCACGGGGCGGCCGAGGACACCGTTCGCGAGCTGCTCGACGTTACCGGCCATCCCGATCCCGACGGCAGTGCGACCCGCCCGTGGGCTGAAGCGAGCGACGTCGCCACGGCTGCGGGAGTCGAGCAGCTGTTCGAGAGGGCGGATGCCGAGTTCGGCGGACGGCTGGACGTGTTTGTCGGGAATGCGGGAATCTGGAACGAGGAGCCCCGTCCGGTGAGCGACCTGGATCCCGCAGAATGGCACCGGATGATGGAAGCGAACCTGACTTCGGCCTACCTGTGTACTAGGGCAGCGATTCACCGCATGGATAGCGGCGGGCGAGTCATTCTCATCACGTCGACGGCGGCGCAGCGAGGGGAGGCGGGCCACTCGCACTACGCCGCGTCGAAGGGAGCGCTCCACTCATTCATCAAGTCGCTGGCGGCGGAGGTGGGCCCGCGTGGGATTACCGTCAATGGAGTGGCGCCGGGCTGGGTGGACACGGACATGAGCGCCGGCGTTCTGCACGGACCTTACCGCGATCGCATCTGCGAAGAGATACCCGTGCGGCGAATCGCCACACCTGACGACATCGCCGGTCCGGTGGTCTTTCTGGCGAGCGACCTCGCCCGGCACGTGAACGGAGAAATCCTCAACGTGAACGGTGGGAGCGTGTTGTGTGGCTGACCGCCCGCGGATCGAGGCCTCTGTGATCGAGACGCCGGAGTTCCGTCCGCCAAAGGGGCTGCTCGAAGTCGCCGAAGGTCTCGAGACCGCAGGCTACGAGGCATGGGCGGTGGGGGGCGCGATCCGCGACGCGGTGCTGGGCAGGCCCCGGGCCGATTGGGACCTGGCGACGAACGCGCGCCCGGAAGAAGTGCGTCGCGTGTTCCGGCGAACGGTGCCCCTGGGCCTGGAGCATGGAACAGTGGGGGTGCTGGCGGCGGACGAGGCGATGTACGAGGTGACGACTTTCCGGCTCGACGTGGAAACAGATGGGCGCCATGCCGTCGTTGAATTCGCGCAGGACCTCGAGGAGGACCTCGCGCGCAGGGACTTCACGATGAACGCGATCGCCTGGCGGCCCGCGACGAATGAAATGCGCGATCCGTACGACGGGCTCGCGGACCTGAGCGCCGGAGTGCTCAAGACAGTCGGTGAGGCGGATCGCCGCTTCGCCGAGGACTATCTGAGAGTTCTGAGGGGATTCCGCTTCGCCGGCGCATACTCTCTGGAGATCGAGCCGGACACGCGGGCAGCGATGGAGGTGGCCGTCCCGAACCTCGGGATGCTGTCCGCCGAGCGGGTTCGGGAAGAACTCCTGAAGGTTCTGTCGGCGCACAGGGCCTCGAACGCGCTGCGCATGTACGGGGAGTTTGGTGCTCTCGACGGCTGGTACGATGAGATCGCGGATGCGCCTCGCGATCCTCGGTGGGAACAGCATCTCGCGTCCGTCGATGCCATCGGGCCACACCGGTCGTTCCTGAGGGTCGTACAGCTTCTGCTGTCCACGACCGAACGAGGGGAGACCGAGCCGGGACGCGCGGAGTCGCTCCTTCGACGCCTGAAGTTCTCCAATGCGGAGATCCGAAGGGGTACGCACCTCGTGGAGCATTACCTGCCCTTCGTGCATCCGGCCGACGGATCGGCCAGCATCCGGGAATGGCTCCACTCCGTCGGGCAGGAGCATGCGCGCGACCTGTTCCGCCTTCACTTTGCTTCGGCGAGGGCTTCCGGCTCGACGGAGAGCGAAAGGGCGCTTGTGTACACGTGGCGCCGCGTTCACGACGAGCTCATCGGGGGAGCTCCGATCGAGTTGGATCATCTCGCCGTGGACGGGACGGACCTGCTCGAGCTGGGGCTGCCCCGCGGTCCGCTCATCGGCCTGATGCTGGAAGAGCTATTGGCACAGGTAATCGAGTCGCCCGAGAGGAACGAGCGCGAGACCTTGCTTGCCACGGCGCGCGAGCTGATCGAGCTCGGGGGGCTGGACAGCCTCGAAGGCAGCTTGGCGGAATGACGAGTGAGCTGGACCTGTTCGGGCCTGACGCCGGGCGGCCGCACGGCGATCCGCTGGTGGCCGGGGTCGGCGCGCCGCTCGCGGCACGCATGCGGCCACGCTCGATCGAGGAGTTCCTCGGACAACTCGATCTAGTGGGAGAAGGGGGCGCGCTGCGTGAGCTCATAGAGCGAGATCGCGTGCCGAGCCTGATCCTGTGGGGGCCACCCGGGTGCGGGAAGACCACGCTCGCCGGGATCGTAGCTCGCCGCACCGGTGCCCGGTTCGAGGCGTTTTCCGCTGTGACCGAGGGCATCGCACGGGTTCGCGAGCTGATCGAACAAGCTGGTGAGCGCAAAAGGGCCACCGGCCAGGACACGATCCTCTTCGTGGATGAGATCCACCGCTTCAACAAGTCACAGCAGGACGCCTTCCTCCCGCACGTCGAGGCGGGGACGATCACTCTGATCGGCGCGACGACCGAGAATCCGAGCTTCGAGGTGGTAGGTCCTCTGCTGAGCCGCACACGCGTGTTTGTGCTCGAGCCGCTCGGTCCGGACGTCGTAAGCGATCTTTGCCGCCGGGCCCTGGAGGACGTCGATCGCGGGCTAGGCTCTCGCGATCTCGGCATCGACGACGAGGCTCTCCGCAAGCTGGCGGAATCGGCCGACGGAGATGCGCGGCGCGCTCTCAACGCCCTGGAGACTGCGGCCCACCTCCTGCCGGACGGTGCTGAGATCAGCCTGCGGGAGGTCGAGGCTGCTCTGCAGCGCCGGTTCGCCAGGTACGACAAGTCGGGTGAAGAGCACTACAACTTGATCTCGGCCCTCCACAAGGCGGTGCGCGGCTCGGATCCGGACGGGGCCCTGTACTGGTTGGCGCGCATGCTGGACGGGGGAGAGAACCCCATGTACATCGCTCGCCGCCTTGTGCGGATGGCGCTGGAAGACGTTGGGGTGGCGGATCCGGGGGCACTCCACGTGTGCGTGGCCGCTCGCGACGCGTACCACTTCCTGGGATCCCCGGAGGGAGAGCTCGCGCTGGCACAGGCTTGCGTATACCTGGCGGCGGCGCCCAAATCCAATCGCCTGTACGTGGGATTCGGTGCGGCGATGAGCGCGGCGCGGGAGACCCCGGCGGAACCCGTTCCGCTACACATCCGGAACGCTCCGACCCGGCTGATGAAGGAGCTCGGATACGGGGCGGGATACCGGTACGATCATGATTGGGAGGACGGCGTGGCTCCCCAGACGTACCTGCCGGACTCGATCGCCGGGCGGCGTTTCTACGAGCCCGGAGACGCAGGACTCGAAAGCGAGCTCGGTCGCAGACTGGAACGGGCTCGCGCCACACGCGCGGCCGCCGAGCAGATCGGCGAGACAGACAGGGAGGACTCCGACGGCTGACCTGATCGAGATCCAGCGTCCGGTCGAACGTGCGATTCTGGTAGGTGCGCCCCGCACGGAAGAGCCCGAGGCTCTCGTCGAGGAGCACCTGGAAGAGCTTGCGCGGCTGGCGGATACGGCCGGTGCGGACGTGGCCGGCACCCTGGTCCAGCGTCTGGATGCACCGCATCCGGCCCTGTACATCGGGCGGGGGAAGGCGGAAGAGCTACGGATGCTGGCGGACTCGAGCGACGCCGGACTGGTGATCTTCGATGAGGACCTGACACCTGCCCAGGGAGTAGCGCTCGAGAAGGCTCTCGGCCGGAGAGTGATGGATCGAACGGAGCTGATCCTGGACATCTTCGCGTTGCGGGCCCGTACGGCCGAAGCACGTATGCAGGTGGAGCTCGCGCAGCTCCAGTACATGCGGCCCCGGCTGAAACGGATGTGGACTCACCTGTCTCGGATCCAGGGCGGGATCGGCATGCGCGGGCCCGGCGAGACACAGCTGGAGACGGACCGGCGGATGATGGACCGCCGGATCACCCGGTTGAGGAAGGAGCTCGAGCACATCGCGCGCTCGCGAGATACGCGCCGTCGTGGCCGCCAGAGCGAGTTTCGGGTCGCCCTTGTCGGATATACGAACGCCGGCAAGTCGTCCATCCTTCAAGCCCTCTCGGGATCGGATCTCTTCGTCGAGGACCGGTTGTTCGCCACCCTCGATTCTGCCACACGCGCTGTAGATCTCGAGGCGGGATACCGCGCGCTCGTGACAGATACCGTAGGCTTCATCCGCAAGCTGCCACACCACCTGGTCGCGTCGTTCCGGACGACCCTGGAGGAAGTCAGGGATGCGGATCTGCTCATGCACGTGGTCGACGGCTCAGCGCCTGGCTGGGACCACCAGGTGGAGGCGGTCCGGCAGGTGCTCGCGGAGCTGGAGGTTCCCGACTCGAACACGCTTATGGTGTTCAACAAGACCGACCAGCTGACACACGCGGAAGAGGAAGCGCTGCGCGGTCGCGTTGAGGTAGACTGGCCGATGAACGTGTTCTCGTCCGTCGTCGAGCCCGGGGGGCTCGAACCGTTGCGGCGCGAACTTCTAGAGCGGCTGCGGCGACTGCGTCCCACCGTGCGCCTGGAGATCCCGGTCACCGATGGTAGGACGCTGGCCGAGGCCTATCGGGAGGCGGAGATCCTGGAGCGGAGAGAGGAAGAATTGACGGTCGAGCTTACCGCGCGGGTTCCGGAGGCGATTCTGGGGCGCTGGCGGAGCAGGCCTGGCGTACGAGTGCAGCATCTCGATCCTGACTGAGGGGGGCGTGTACTGTCCTCTCGACCGACTCGCCGGCCCGCAGTATCGTGTCGCAAAGCGTGTCCCACGATGAGGTGACTGTCCGATGCGGCTCTACATCAACGTTGATCATGTGGCGACCGTCCGACAGGCTCGCGGGACGGACGAGCCCGATCCGGTGCGCGCCGCGGTGCTCGCCGAGCTGGGAGGCGCGGACGGGATCACTGTGCACCTGCGCGAGGACCGAAGGCACATCCAGGACCGGGACGTGGAGCTGCTTCTGCGCACGGCCCGCACCCCGGTGAATCTCGAGCTCACCGTGGATGAGGAAGTTCTGCGGCTCGCCGAACGGTGGAAGCCGCACCAGGCCACGTTCGTTCCGGAAAAGCGCCAGGAGGTCACGACGGAGGGGGGACTGAACGTCGGGCCCGCCTCGGCGGACCGACTGCGCGAAGCTCTCGAACGCCTGCATGCCGTCGGTATCCGGACGTCCCTGTTCATCGATCCGGATCTCGACTCGGTGCGTCGTTCGGCGGACCTCGGGCCGACCGCCATCGAGCTGCACACGGGAGAGTATGCCAACGCGAATTCCGCCGCTGAACGGATCGAGCAGGTCACGCGGCTCGAGGCGGCGACCGATCTCGCTCGCGGGCTGGGCCTCGCCGTGCACGCCGGCCACGGCCTCACCTATGAGAACGTGATCCCGGTGGCTGCGATCCCGGGCTGCGAGGAGCTCAACATAGGGCATTCCGTGATCAGCCGGTCTGTCCTCACCGGAATCGAGCGGGCGGTGAGGGACATGAAAGAGCTGATCCTGCGGGCGCGGGAAGGCTGATCGGTGCGCGCCCACCGGATCAAGATGATCCTGGGCCTGGCGCTCACCATCGTGCTGCTCTGGTGGGTGCTGCGGGACGTTTCCATATCCGAGGTCTGGCACAGGGCTCGCCAGGCGGATCCATGGCTTCTCTCCGGCGCCGTAATCGTCGCGACCTTCAGCTTCGTTCTGCGCGCGATGCGATGGCGTGTCCTTCTCCAGCCGACGCACCCGGATTCGCGGTTCAACACGCGATTCGGCGCAACGTGCATCGGGTTCGCGGTCAACAATCTGCTTCCAGCACGACTGGGTGAGTTTGCCCGCGCGTACGCGCTATCCCGGACCGAACGTCTCAACATAGGGGCTTCCATCGCGTCACTCGTCGCCGAGCGCATCTTCGACGGACTGGTGCTGGCCTTCTTCCTGTTCGTAACGATCTCGCTTCCAGGATTTCCGTTGGGTGAGGGCTCGACGGCCACCATCGTGCAGCGCATGGCAAACCTCGGGGCGCTCGCGTTCGGGGTTGCTTTCGTTCTCCTGTGGCTGGCCGCGCGGCGTTCCGATCAGTCGGTTCGCCTGTTCGAGCGCTCCGTAGGTCGCCTCCTCACGCCGGCGCTGAGCCGGCGTGCGACCCGGATCGTTGCCGGGTTTCTCGACGGCCTGGGTGCGTTGCACGACACGGCGACCTTCGTCCGAGCGCTGGCGTGGTCGATCGTCGTGTGGGTCAACCTCGCCGTGTCGATCTGGCTCGCACTCCTGGCGTTCGATATCACGGCACCCGGCTTTACGGGGTCCATCTTCCTCCAGTCCGTCATCGCCTTCGCCGTCGCGGCTCCTTCGAGCCCGGGCTTCTTCGGTGTATTCGAGGCTGCCGCCAAGCTGGGCCTCGGAGTGTACGGGGTCGATGTCACGGACACGGTCAGCTTCGCCACGACCTATCACATCCTGACGTTCATCCCGGTGACGATCATCGGCCTGTGGTACATCCGTCATTTCGGTCTTTCCTGGTCGGAGATAGGCCACTCAGAGGAGATCGTCGAGGCGAATGTGGATGAGTCATGATTCCGGTTTGGCCGGTTGCGGGTCCAGCGTGAAGGCACACGCGAAGCTCAACATCGCCCTGCGCGTACTGGCCAGGGAGGAGAGTGGCTTTCATTCCATCGAGACCCTTCTACTCAGACTCGAGCTGGCGGACCGGCTGGAGATCGAGGAGACGGGAGATGAGAGGATCGACGTTGAGGTCCTCGGCGATCCCGACGTGCCCGCTGACTCGTCGAACCTGTGCGTGCGCGCCGCGGAGGCGATTCGGCGGAGAGTTGGTCACCGTAGGGGTGTGCAGATCCGCCTCGATAAGAGGATTCCGGCCGGGGCCGGTCTCGGTGGGGGCAGCTCTGACGCGGCGGCCGTTCTCCGCTGTCTCAACGATCGTTGGGGGCTGCCGCTGGACGACGGCGAGCTCCTCCGACTGGGCGGCGAGCTCGGCAGTGACATTCCGTTCTTTCTGTGTGGGTCGCCGATGGCGCTGGCCTGGGAACGCGGCCGACGCCTGCTTCCCCTGACCGCTCCACGTTCCTGCCCGGTGCTCGTCCTGGTCCCTGGTTATCCGATCGCAGCCGGAGACGCGTACCGGTGGCTCGCCGAGGCACGGGATGCCGGGAGCGTGAGCGCGCCGGGGCCTGCCCTGCTTCCGCCGCCCGGGGCCTTCTCGGAGTGGACGTCCCTGAAGTCGATCGCACGAAACGACCTCGAAGAAGCAGTCTTCGGCAGGCACCCTGACCTTGCCCGGTTGCGCGACGCCCTGCTGGAGGGAGGTGCGGAGATCGCCGCGTTGTGTGGAAGCGGGTCGTGCGTGGCGGGAGTGTTTCGGGACGCCTCCGGCTTGGAATCCGCGGCGGGCCTCTTCGAGGAACAGGAAGGGCTCTCGCTGATCCGGACGCGGACGCAGGAGGATCCCCAGCAGCCGGGTTGACGCTTCGCGAGCCCGGGTCGATTATCGAAGCGCGGTCGCACGCGCCAACGCCTGACCGCCTGCGTGTTCCCTGGCCCCTCGTCTAATGGCAAGACCCCGGCCTTTGGAGCCGGTAATCCAGGTTCGAATCCTGGGGGGCCAATACCTTCAACAGCCTTCTGGAAGGCTGTACTTCTCGTGCAGCCTTCCTACTCCTCAGCCGCCAGCGCTGGGGTCACGGCTCCGATGGGGCCCGTGGTGTTAGCCCAGTCTTCCTCGCCGTCCCGTCCGAACAGCTCCGGGAGGTGGAGGGTCCACCACTCGACCGCCCGATCACGGTTCCACGGATCGGGCATGGGGCAGTCGGCGAGTCGCCGATACAGCACCGCTGCATCGGTGGGACGGTCATCCGGATCCTTTGACAGGCAGTCGAGGATCACCCGATCGAGCTCCGGCGGAACGGGGAGCTCCGATACTTGCGAAGGAGGAGTGGGCTCGTCCTGCACGTGGGACATCAGCATGGCGACTGCCGTAGGGGCCTCGAACACAGTCCGGCCCGTAAGCAGCCAGTATCCAACGCACCCGAGGGCATAGATATCGGCGCGGCGATCCACCGGCCGGTTCCCGAGTGCCACCTCGGGTGCCATGAAGGCCGGCGTGCCGGTGGTCACGTTAGGAGACGTCAGGTGCGTCACCTCGGCTCCGGCGCCGGAGGTCTTCTTCACGAGGCCGAAGTCGAGGACTTTCACGAAATCCACCGCCAGGCCCATCCGCGACGCCACCAGGTTGGACGGCTTGATGTCGCGATGCACCAGACCGTGGACATGGGCCTCTCCCAGCGACAGGCAGGCTTGTTTGAGAAGGTGAACAGCGCGGGCGGCCGGCAGCGGACCGAACTGATCGACCATCTCCTGCAGGTTCAGGCCCTCCAGGAGCTCCATCACGTAGTAGAGCGCTCCTTCGTCCGTAACACCGAAGTCGTACAACTCGATCGTGTGAGGGGATCGGAGGTTGGCCGCCGCATGGGCCTCTCTCCGGAATCGCTCCACGATCACGCGTGCTTCGCTCTCGGAGTCGCCCCCCAGCACCTCGGGCCGGATGAGCTTGATCGCGGCGGGTCGCGCCAGCAGCCGGTGTGTGGCCCGATACACGTCGCCCATTCCGCCCTGTCCCAGGAGGTCGCCGAGCTGGTAGGCCCCGAGCTCCCGAGCCCTGGACACGCGCCGGCCGAGATTGCGGATGATCTTCGCCGGGACCACGGCGAGCAGGGCGCACACGTAGTTGGGCGTGAAAGCCCAGAGCAGGGAGTAGCCGTCCAGACCGTACTGGACCCCGCGCTGCAAGCCGATGAGGTACCACAGCGGATCCATGGAGGCCGCAATGAGAGAAGCGACGAGAATCTTGCGCAGGCTGGCCGGGACGATAGCCGGATAGAATATGATGATCACGCATATCCAGGACACGCCCACGCCCCCCTGAATCGGGACCCACCAGTTGAGGGCTCCGACCAGCCCGGCCGAGGCGACTTCGAACGCGAGCCCGACGTCGAGAAGCTTCTCGGGCTCGTGGTGCAGGCGACCCGCTGCGAAGACCATGCCCAGCGAGAGCAGTAGGCCGACGATCGCGATCGGGTTCCCGAAACTCGTCCACTGCTCCACTTGCGACGGAAGCTCACCGAACAGGCGCCACACCGCGTTGTTCATCACGAGCACCCAGGCCCAGATACCTGCGAACACGAATGAGGCGATGCCCACGCGCTTGCATGTCTGCTCGAGAATGTCCGATGGCATCCAGCGCATCCCGGAGCCCGCCGGAGTCGTCGACAGGGTCGGCGTGGTCGTGTATGGGGCTACGACCTTCTGTTCCATGTGTTGCCGTTCATCGCGTCAGAGGTGCGTCGGGAGCAATCCATCCATGCTACTCCACCTTGCCAGTATAGCGAAGCATCGACACGACTAGTTCCCGGCCGGTCACTCGGTCTTGCGCCTTCCGGCCCGCTGGCGAGATTGCCGCACTCGGCGAAGGTCGGGCCACCGCCGCTCGGAGCAAACCACCGGAGACGCATCAGCATGGATTTTCTGAACGAAGTCGTGCTCGGCAACACGATCGAAATATGGCTGAAGGGGATCGCCGTCACCGTCTTGACGGCGGGAGCGCTATGGGTCGTCGTGCCACGACTCGTTCGTCGCGTGACACGCTTCGCCCGGTCGACGAACACGTACGTCGATGACGCCGTGGTGGCAGCCGCGGCCGCCACGAAGAGCTTCCTCTACCTGGCCGCCGGGATCTATGCGGGCGCACGTCTGGTGGAGCTCCCGGGCGCGATCGCCACCCTGATCGACGGCGTGCTCGCCTCAGCCGTCCTGATTCAGATCGGACTGTGGCTGGTAGAGGGATACAGGACGTTCCTCGTGCACTACCGACAGGCCAGGTACCTGGACGATTCCGCAGCCGCCACCTCGTTCAACCTGATTCGCTACGCGGGCAGCGCCGTGATCTGGTTCTTCGTGTTCGTGTTCGTTCTGCAGGCCTGGGGGGTCAACGTCACTGCCCTGATCACGGGTCTCGGAATCGGAGGGATCGCGATAGCCCTTGCGGTCCAGAGCATCCTCTCGGATCTGTTCGCGTCCCTGTCGATCATCTTCGACAAGCCGTTCCTGGTCGGAGACTACCTGACGATCGACGACTATGGGGGGACGGTCGAGTCGGTCGGAGTGAAGACCACGCTGCTGCGGAGCGTGTCGGGCGAGCAACTGGTGTTCTCGAACAGCGACCTTCTGAGTAGCCGAATCCGCAACTACGGTCGCATGGAGGAACGAAGGGGCTCGTTCACCTTCGGAATCGTTTACGAGACGAATCCCGACGTGGTGTCGGAGATACCGGGCTGGGTGAAGGAAATCGTCGAATCGGAGAAGCTGACCCGGTTCGATCGCTGCCATTTCAAGAGCCTCGGCCAGTCCGCCCTGGAATTCGAGACCGTCTACTATATGACGGTGCCTGATTACAAGGCGTTCATGAACGTGCAGGAGAAGATCAACCTGGCGCTCATGCGCCGGCTCACCGAGGCAAGGGTCGAGTTCGCCTACCCGACGCAGCTTCTGTATCTGAGTCGAACCGGCGATCTTCCAGCCGATGCGGCGGGGACCGTCGCGGTTGACGCTTCCTGACCTCCGGTGTAAAATGCACGGCTGTTTTTGGAACGCGTCAACGACGGAGCGCACGGAGCAATACAGACATGACGGAGTTGTCGGCCACCGGTACTCCCATGATGGTGCTGTCGGGCACGTCGAACCCGTCTCTCGCGGCGGACATCGCGGAGGAACTGGACCAGCCGCTGTGCGAGGTCACGATCAAGCGGTTCGCTGACGGGGAGATCTTCGTCAGGATCGATGAGAATGTCCGTGGGCGGGATGTCTTCGTGATCCAGTCGACGAACCCGCCGGCGGAGAACATACTGGAGCTTCTGCTCCTGATCGACGCCGCCAAGCGCGCGTCTGCGGCCCGCGTTACGGCCGTCGTCCCGTACTACGGCTATGCCAGGCAGGACAGGAAGGACCAGCCGCGGGTGTCGATCGCCGCGAAGCTGATGGCGAATCTCATCGTGGCGGCCGGGGCAGACCGGCTGATCACGATCGATTTCCACCAGCACCAGTTGCAGGGGTTCTTCGACATACCGGTGGACCACCTGTATGCGGCGCCCGTATTCATGGCCCGCTACGCGGGCATGAACTGGGACGACCTCGTGGTCGTCGCCACGGATGTTGGGGCGGCCAAGATGGCCCGGGGCTACGCAAAGCGTCTGGGCGGTGGACTGGCCATCATAGATAAGCGGCGTGCAGGCCCGAACGAGGCCGAGGTGCTGAACGTGGTCGGAGACGTCGACGGGATGCGGTGCATCATCGCCGACGACATGGTGGATACGGCGGGGACGATGGCGAACGCCGCACATGCGCTGAGGGAGCGCGGGGCGCGGGAAGTATATGCCATTGCCACACACGCCCTGCTGTCCGGACCGGCGGTCGATCGACTGAACGGGGCGGAGTTCGTGGAACTGGCGGTGACAGACACGGTCGCCATTCCGGAGGAGAAGAAGTCGGCGCTCAGGAACCTGACGACGGTGTCGGTAGCCACGCTTCTCGCGAGGGCTATCGAAAGCACGCACTACAACCGTTCCGTGAGCAAGCTGTTCACATAGCCATAGTCACGCAGCCGGCCGGGGCCGGGCGATGCGCGAGGATCGAAGATGAGCAAGGCGATATTGCAGGTCGAAACGAGAAGCGAGACGGGCAAAGGCGCGATGCGCAGGATCAGGGCCGCCGGAATGATCCCGGGCAACGTATATGGTCACGGCGAGGAGCCGGTCGCCGTCCAGGCGGACGAGCTCCAATTCAGGGCGCTGATAAGCAAGATCTCGGTGGAGAACACGCTGATCGATCTCAAGGTAGGAGATTCGAGACCGAAGCCTGTCCTGATTCGTGAGATTCAGCGCCACCCCTATCGTCCGCGAATTTTCCACGTCGATTTCTTCGAGATCACGGCGGGAGAGAAGATCAAGGTTGGAGTACCGGTGCGCCTCGAGGGTACCCCGGTGGGAGTCCGGAACGGTGGCATCCTCCAGGTCATCCGCTACGAGCTGGAGGTGGAGTGCCTCCCGGGGGATATCCCCTCGCTTTTCGAGGTGGAAATTTCGGAGATGGACATCGGAGACTCGCTGCACGTGGGTGATCTCGATACGGGTGATGTCACGGTTCTCGAGGCCGAGAACCTGACGGTCTGCACGATCGTGCCGCCGAAGGTGCTCGCCGTCGAGGAGGAAGAGGCCGAGGAGATCGCCGAGCTGGACGAGGATGTCGAGCCCGAAGTAATCACTGCGCGTGGAGACGACGAGGAGTCGGCTGCGGACAACGAGTAACGTCTCCCGGGTGGACGATTGAAGCTGATTCTGGCCCTGGGCAACCCGGGCGATCGCTACCGGGACACGAGGCACAACGTCGGCTGGTGGCTGGCGGATCACCTCGCGTCGAGATGGTCGTTCGGTGCCTTCCGGCCGGCCGGAGCGGAGGCTTCTGCGGACGGGCGCGTCGGCTCGGTCGACCTCCGAATCGTCAAGCCGCTGACATACATGAACCGGAGCGGTCAAGTGCTGTCCAGGTACCTGGCCGGTCCGGATTTTCAGTTCAAGCAGGACCTTCTCGTACTGGTGGACGACGCTGCGTTGGCCCCGGGGCGGTTTCGAATGCGGGGCAGGGGGTCGGCGGGCGGGCACAATGGCCTGCAGTCGATCGAGGACGCGGTGGACAGCAGGGAGTACGGACGACTCAGAATCGGGATCGGCACGCCGCACCACCCGGACTTGGATCTGGTGGACTGGGTGCTGGCGGCACCGTCGTCCGGCGACGAGGAGCTGGTTCTGGAACAGTTCGGCAGGATGGCCCTTGCGACCGAGTCGTGGCTCGCCGAGGGCATGGAGTCCGCGATGAGTGCCTTCAATCGAGGTTGAGGGCTCGCGTTGATCTGGTAACGGAAGACAAGAGAGGCTTCTCGTGGAGCAATGGATGACCTGGGCCCTGTGGTTCGGGCTGGGCGGCCTGGTGTTCTCGCTGCTGCTCTATATTTACGTCAAGCGCCAACCCGCCGGAGACGAGGACATGCGCGAGCTGGCCGCCGCCATCCAATCGGGGGCGATGGCCTTCCTGCGACGTGAATACTCGATTCTCATGCCGTTCGTCCTGGTCGTGGCGGCGATGCTCTACTGGCTGATCGGCCCATCCTCCGCTGCCGCGTACGTGTTCGGAGCGGCCTGCTCGATCATGGCCGGCTTCCTGGGCATGCAGGCTGCTACCCGGGCCAACGTGCGCACGACGGAGGCAGCCCGTGCATCCGGGCTGGCGAAAGCGCTCAGGGTGGCGTTCAGCGGCGGCGCTGTGATGGGTCTTGCCGTGGGAAGCCTCGGCCTCGCGGGTCTCGGTGCCGTGCTGTTGATCTTCCAGCCCGAGCGCGTCGGATTGCTGACGTTCGGGCAGATCGTCAGCGGTTTCGCGATGGGCGCGTCGTCGATAGCGCTGTTCGCGAGAATCGGCGGCGGCATCTTTACGAAGGCCGCTGACGTGGGCGCCGACCTGGTCGGGAAGGTCGAGGCGGGAATCCCGGAGGACGATCCGCGCAATCCGGCTACCATCGCTGACAACGTGGGAGACAACGTCGGGGATGTGGCCGGCATGGGCGCCGACATTTTCGAGTCATACGTAGGTTCGATCGTCGCGACGATCGTGCTGGGCGTAACCGTGGCTACGATCGCGCCGGACAAACGGCTGGCAGCCCTCGCTCTTCCGATTCTGTACGCTATGATCGGACTGGTCGCCTCGGTGATAGGTGTGTTCTCGATGCGGGTTCTCGAGAGGATGAACCCGGCCGCGGCCCTCCGGAACACGACCTTCGTCGGCGCGATCCTGTTCTGGATCGCGGCCTACTTCGTCACGGTGCGGATCGACGTCTTCGCCGGGTCGAGCGAACAGTTCTGGTCGTGGGGTAACGCCGCTGCGGGGCCGTTCTGGGCCATGCTCT
>JAUVTH010000170.1 GCA_030601615.1 Gemmatimonadota bacterium | reverse complement strand
CCGCTCGGACAGCCCCCACTTGGACAGGAACGTGGCGCTCAGGCTGGAACCACCGGTTTCCAGTGCCCGGTTGTTGACGTAATCGAAATGCTGCGCGAGGTGGAAGACGTGATTCGCCTTCTCCGTCTTCTTCAGCTCGGTTCCGTACAGGGTGCCCAGGAGGTGAGCCTGGCCGATTCGCTGCACTTCGTTACTGCCGTTCAACTGAACGTAAAACCTGAAGCTGTCGAACGGTTTGTCGTAGTCCTTGAACCCATCCCCATACCGGTAATCGAAGGCGAAGAAGCCGCCCGACTGTGGCTCGGACTTGCCGCCTTCACCAACGGACCGGTAGCCGAGCGTCAGTTGCCCTGTGCTTACGGTCGGGTATGGACCTTCCGGATTGGCGCCCACCTTCGTCCATTCGCCCCGCACCAATCGGTTGAATCCTCCGAGCGGGTTGACCAGGAAACCCCCGAGTTCGCGCATCGAACGCCCGAAACCAGTGGCCGAGTTGTCCCAGATCATGCGCGAAAGGCGATTCAGCGACTCGCCGAGCCCGATCCCCCCGATCGCCGTGGAGGCCCAGTCGTTGATCGCAGGGCGGTTGTTCTCGCCGAACGTCTCCCACAGGAAGCTGCCGCCCCACGACCATGCCGCCGACTGCCAGAAGTTGTAGCCGTTCGCGCGCGCGGAATTGAAGTACATGGCCCCGTGGTACGGGTGCGCCCACATGTTCGTGTTGAAATTGTCGGCGTCCCACTCCATGCCCTGCACGATGTTCCGCTTCCAGGCGTCGAAGCTCATCGTCGCTGTCGAGTCGTCCGCCACGTGCCGGTTGAAGAACCACGGGACGACCAGCAGGAGGCCGACCCCGCCCAGCGTCGGCAAGAAGTTTCTGCTGTCGCAGCAGAATACAGCCCCGTCCTGCGGGGCCGGCGTCGTCGGAGCCTGCGTCAGTGGGATGGGCCCGGAGGTGTCCAGCGGTCTGAGTGCGAGGGGCGGGACCCGGCGAACCGGCGACACCTCGCCCGGCAAGCCAAACTGCGCGGTCGCCGCGTCCAGCACCGTCACGGTGCCTGGCGGGCGCTGTGAGTTTTCGCTCCCCGAATCCTGACCGAACGCCTGCCCGGCCGTGGCCAGGCAGAGCGTCAAAATCACGATCCAGCGTCTCGAGTGCGCTCGCATCCCGATCAGTCCTTGATGACGAGACCGAAGAACCAGCCCTGGCTGACTCCTTCGTCCCACCGGTAATCAGAATCCTTGGTCCCGTACTCGGTCTGCAGGTAGTCGTAGGCCAGCGTCAAGTGCACCGGACCCGCGACATTGATCCCAAGCTCGGCGCCGACGCGCCACGTGAACTCTGACCCGAACAACACACCACCCATGTCACCGTCCACGGCTGCCCAGAAGGGGCCTCCCATCTCCACGAAGTACTCGGCCCCGAACACGGGCTCGACCCAGTCCTGCGTCACTTCACCCGGCTGCGGGCCGTCGAGGAGCTTCTGCCCCTGGTGCACGTAGCGCAGGCCGCCGAACAGCTTGAAGGCGTGGTCTGTGTCGAACCGTCCTACCTGCCAGGCTGCCAGGAGCTCGGCCGTGGTCCAGCTGAAGTCGTAGTTGACCTGGGCCCCGTCCGGAATGCCGGCACCCTCTATGGTGCCCTGGTTCTTGAGCGACGTGGTGGAGAAACGAGCAATCCCTCGGAATCGTCCTTTGCCGACCTGTACGTCACCGGCGAAACTGGCGTGAAGCGAGGTGGTATCGCCCACCGTGACGGCCACGTCATCCAGGTAGTTGATGCCATCAATGTTGGCCCACCACAGCTAGCCCGAAGCACGCCAGAAGAAGTCAGGGTTGCCTACGTCCTGGGCAACTGCGTCAGGTGCCAGGCCGGCCGCCAATGTGGTAAGGCCCGCTGCCGCGAGCGCGAGTCCAATCCGCGCGCGCCTCATTCGCGGGGCCCCGAAAGCGGGAGAAACAGCCGGAAACGGAGGTCCAACACCCGGTTCTTCGCCGTCAATCCGTTGTCCTCAGCCTCCGACAGCAGGTTCGTCGTGCCGATCGAGTAACGGGCGTCGAACCCGAAGCCCGATCCTCCCTTGAACAGGCGGTCCACGCCGAACCCGAACTGGATGAGGAAGTCGTTTCCGGCCAGTTCGCCCCCGGGCGTCTCCACGCTGCACTCCGTGTCGAATGAAAACTGGCTCGACGGCTTCACATCGCATCCCGTGGCGATCGCCGCCGCGCCACCCGCGAAAATCCGGTATCCCCACGTGTCACCGAAGAAGGCGTTGCGGTAGTTGAAGGCGATCGGGATCTCGAGATAGGAGAAACGGTAGTCGTACGCCTCGTCATACAGCGGTGTCTCCACCTCGAAGGCACCCTTCTGGCTGATGCCGAACGCCCCTTCGACGGAGAAGTGCTCGGAAAAGTGCCACTCGGCGAAGGCAGCGCCGACTAATCCCCACGTGTCAATCGAGTTCTCGACGTAGCTTCCCGACATATGGGCGATGGTGGGACCAGCGAACAGGCCGAAGTCGACCTGGGCGCGAGCCGAAGGCGCGGATGTGACGACAAGGAGAAGGACTCCCACCGACGCCCGAAGTGCCGTACGCTGTACCGTCCGCGTCGTGCCGATCACAACCTCCTGTCGAGGAGAGATCATCCCGTACCGGCACATGAAGGACGCTATTGATCTAACAAGCCTTCGTGCGTGCTGCAAGGCGTTGCGCCTGCGAACGGGGCGGCTATGGATATTGCTTCCCGGGGCCCTGTTGCACGTGTGTGCGCCGGCAGGAACAGAAGCGCAGGAATACGGCGGGTCCACCGCGGCCGCGGTGGCTGGCGGAGCGCTCGGGCTCGCGTCGGGGGCGACCTTGGGCGCCGTCGGGTCGATCATCCCCTGCTCGCAGACCGGCCCGGGACCGACCTGCGTGCGGTGGAGCGCGATCGGTGGCGGAGCGATCGGAGTCACCGGTGGTGCGCTGCTCGGGGCCGGCGATTCGGATCGGCTCGCCGACGCTGCGGTGGGAGCGGGGATCGGGTTCGTGGCCGGAGCAATCGGCGGGATACTGCTCAAGTCGAAGGCCGAGCGATTCGGGTGGCAGGACGTCGCCGCGGTCGGCCTGTTCGGTGGGGCGATCGGGTCCGCGCCGATCGGATCCGCGATCGGGATGTTGAGCGGATCCGCGGTCGGCCTCGCAGCCTGGGCGCTGCTGGACGACTTCAAGGGTCCCGACCTGCTTGGAGTGACCGTAGCCGGCCTGGCGATCGGTGGGATAGCGGAGTGGCTGGTGCGCGGGATCGACGCCCAGTCGGGCAGCGACAGACAGGTACAACTGTACGTGCCGTTGCGGGTGGGGTTCTGAGAGTGCGTGCTCGGGCGCTTTCAGTCGTTCTTGCCATGTCGGCGGGCGCCGGACTTGCGGGGTGCATGCCGTCGCACCGGATGACGCCTGACCTCGCCGCCGGGCGCTCGTGCCCTGACACCGCCAAGCAGACCTGGCACTTCCCGGAGACGGCCGAAGATCAAGCCCGGTTGGAGGATTGGTGCCGGACGGTCGGACCGCCGGTCGTGTCGCCTGAGCCGACGGCGAGCTTCGGGGATCTGCTGTCCGGCGCGGAACTCACAGTCATTTCGTGGAATGTGGACGTCGGGGGTGGCGACGTAATCGACTTCCTCGAGACCGAGCTTGGTGTCGCATGTGACGGGAGTCAGTCGCGGCTCGCACCCGGCGGAATGCACCTTGCGCTCCTCGTGCAGGAGGCGTTTCGCCGATCGAACGAGATTCCCGAGAATCCACAGGGTCCGACGATTCCGAGAGCCGTAGCGGAGGACGGTAGGCCAGGTGAGCGCCTGGATGTCGTCGAGGTGGCGGCGCGCTGCGGGCTTTCGCTGGTCTACGTGGCGGCGGCACGAAACGGAAGCGAGCCGCGGGACGGTTTACGGGAAGACAAGGGGGTCGCCATCCTCTCGACCCTTCCCCTGGAGGACGTCTTCTTCATCGAACTGCCGTACGAGGCGGCCCGTCGTGTCGCAGTGGTGGGCACGGTCCGCGACGCATCGGGAAGAAGGCTCCGACTCGCCAACCTCCACCTGATCAGCACGTCCGGACCTGCACGCACGCTGACGACCGGAAACGGATCGAGGCTTCGGCAGGGACTAGCCCTCGGGGACGCCCGGGACCAGCTTGAGGCGCAGCGAGCCGGCGGTCTGTCGACGGAGCCGCACCCGACGTCCACGGT
>JAUVTH010000165.1 GCA_030601615.1 Gemmatimonadota bacterium | reverse complement strand
ACCCCCCGGGTCGACATTTACGTCTTCCGGACGCAGTGCGTACCTTCATACCCGAGGCTGTGATCGCCACTCGACCTTGACGGAAGGAGGGACGGTCATGCTGGAGCCTTCGTACGGGCTCCCCAGCCGCAGGGAATTCCTGCGCGCATCGGGAGGAGCGTTCGGGTGGACGGTTCTCACGGCTCGTTTTCCGGGCGCGGCCAAAGCCGCCGGTGAGGCACGGCTGATGGCGTCGGGCGAACAGCCTGCGTCCCTCGTCTTCCTCAGCCCGGCTGAAGCGGCCGAGGTAGAGGCAATCTCGGCTCTCATCATCCCGACCGATGACACCCCGGGGGCGCGCGAAGCCGGCGCCGTCTATTTCATCGACCGTGCCCTGGGCGCGTTCCTGTCTCCGGTAGCCGGCGGGTTTCGCGCCGGCCTGGCGGATTTCGGCAGGCGGCTGGCGGTGGCTCATCCCGAGGCGTCCTCGATCGCTGACCTGGACCCTGCCGATGCCACCGCCTTCCTGAAGAGCGTCGAGGACACCCAGTTCTTCAACCTGTGCTGGACGTTCACGGTCTGGGGCACGTTCGCCGACCCGATGCACGGCGGCAACCGGGACGAGGCGGGCTGGAGCATCATCGGGTTCCAAGACCGGCACGTGTGGCACCCCCCGTTCGGCTACTACGACGCAGATGCGCACGGAGGTGACCGGTGAGGCGGCGCGATCTGATTCGCCTCGGGCGACCGAACGCGACTACTCGGTACCGGGACAGCGACGAGGTGGATTTCGTGATCGTCGGCTCGGGGGCGGCCGGCGGAGTGCTGGCCCGCGAGCTCTCACAGGCCGGCTATTCGGTGGTGGTGCTCGAGCAAGGGCCACGCCTGGGCTCGGCGGACTTCAAGCACGACGAGTACGCGTACTGGTTCCAGTGGGAGATCGCCGCCGAACCGCGGCGGAATCCGCAGACGTTTCGACGCTCGGAAGCCGAGGAGGCGCGGATCCGGCGGAGAGTCCCGCCCGCCATCTACGCCCGCCTCGTGGGCGGAAGCAGCGTCCATTTCACGGCCAACTTCTGGCGCCTCCACCCGGTGGACTTCATGGAGGGCACGCTGTGGGGAGGCGTAGAGGGAGCCAGTCTCGTGGACTGGCCGATCTCGTACGAGGATCTCGAGCCATACTACACGAAGGTGGACTGGGAAGTCGGCGTGTCGGGGCGGGCCGGCGCGAGTCCATTCGAGCCGCCCAGGTCGCGGCCATATCCGATGCGCCCGGTGGCCGTGAAGTCCTCCGGCATCCTGTTCGACAAGGGGTGTCGGGAGATGGGCTGGACGGCGTTCCCCGCCCCCATGGCCATCACGACCGAGCCGTTTCGCGGCCGGCCGGGATGCATCCACTGCGGGTTCTGTATGGGATTCGGATGCGAGGTGCGAGCCAAGTCATCCACCCTCGTGACCATGATCCCGGAGGCGGAGGCCACCGGCCGCTGTGAGATACGGCCGGAAAGCCGGGTGGTCGGGGTGGAGATTGACCGCTCCGGCCGCACCACGGGAGTGCGTTACCTGGACCGCACCCGCACCGAGCACCTGCAGCTCGGCAAGGCCGTCATTCTCGCCGCCAACGGAGCCGAAACTCCGCGCCTGCTGTTCCTGTCCGAGTCGAGCCGCCATCCGGCGGGACTCGCGAACTCGAGTGGTCTGGTCGGCAAGTACCTGATGACGAACGGGCAGTCGATGGTCGGAGCGGCGTTCGAGCACGAGTTGAACGAGTTCAAGAGCGTACAGGTCACCCGGATCATGCACGACTTCTACGATGCCGATCCTGCACGCGGCTTCTACGGCGGCGGCGGGATCGACGCCCGCCTGTTCTACCACCCGATGCTGTGGGGTCTGGAGGGGTTCGGCGGTCCCGACGCACCGTGGTGGGGGCCGGAGTACAAGGCCCTGCTGCGAGACTATCCGCGCTCGATGTTCGTCAACGGCCACACCACGTCGCTGCCCGTCGAGAGCAACAGCATCTCGCTCGACCCGACCGTGAAGGACGACTTGGGCCTGCCCGCGATCCGCATGACTTACCGGGACCATCCGGATGACATGTCGATGATGCGCTTCATGCAGGATCGGAGCGTGGAGATCGCCGAGGCAGCGGGGGCGAAGCGCGTGTGGCGCTACCCGGTCGAGGGAACGACGCTCACGGCACATCTGCTGGGCACGTGCCGCATGGGAACCGACCCGGCCTCATCCGTGGTCAATGCCGACCACCGCACGCACGACGTATCCAATCTGTTCATCTGCGACGGGAGCAGCATGGTGACGTCGGGCCGGGGCCAGCCGACCATGACGATCATGGCGCTCGCGTTCCGGGCCGCGGAACGGATCGGTGACCTGGCCCGCAAAGGGGAGATCTGAGCCCAGCTGGAAGCCCCGCTCAGCCGCGGCCCTCCCAGCTGGCGAGGAGCGCCTTCGCCTCGTTGGCCAGCACGTGGTCCGGGTCCGCCTTTCGCCAGACGTGGACGGCGCCGTTGAGATAGCGTATGGCCTCCGTGCGGTCGCCCATGTCACGGTAAAGAAGCGCCAGCTGCAGCAGCACCCGTGCGTCGGACGGTATCCGGGAGTACGACTGGCCGAGGGCGTTCACGGCATCGCCATGCCGCCCCGTCTCCCGATAGCAGGTCCCCAGCCCGAGCCACGGGTTTCCGCCCAGGCTCACGTCCGTCTCACCGAGAAGACCCGCCTGCATACCGGCCGCGGCCTGCTCGAACAGGGGAATCGCATCTGCGCACCGGCCCTGCAGCCGCCTCGCTTCGGCGTCCAGGTACAACATCATCCAGTCGAGGGCCTCGTACCCGAGCTCCTCGTACAACCGGCGGGCCTCCGGGATCTTCGCTTCCAGGCGCTCGCCCTGTCCCAGCTCTCGCAGCACAAGCGCTTCGGCGATCGGCACGAATTGCGTCATCGGAGGCTCCAGCTCGGCCCTCAGGGTGTCGAGCAGGGCGCGGGCCTGACCGGTCCGGCCCGCCCGCGGGTACAGGGCGATGGTGTTGGCCCGATGCTGGAGCTCGGCCAGCCGGCCCTGGCTCGACCTCAGGTACCCGGACAGGGCTTCGACCCGCGCGATCGCGCTGTCCGTCATGCCCTGAAGGTCGAAGAATCCCACGAGACGCCCTCCCACGACCCACATCTGGTCGGTACCGCGCGAGCCGGATATGGCCCTGTCGTAATACGCCCGAGCCCGGTCGAATTCCGCCGTTCGCTCGGAGATATCGGCCATCGCGACCAACGATTGGAAGTCCGTAGGATCGATTAACAGCGCCTTCTCGAACTGCTCGGCGGCCGTCGTGAAGGAACCCTCCTGCAGGTAGAGCCCGCCGATGGCGCGAATCGGGGCCACGCGATCGGGATACCGGTTCGCATAGCGCTCGTATGCCCGCCTCGCATAGTCCACCTGGCCCGCGTTCATGTTTGCCTGGCCCAGCAACTGCACGCGACCCCACGAGGACGGGTCCAGGTCTCGACCTGTCTCGAATGCCTCGGCGGCGCCCGCGTTGTCGCCCTGGTTGAGCAGGACGATACCCAGCACGTCCCACGCGTTCGGATCGCCCGGGTACAGGTCCGTCCGCATGCGGGCGATCGCGAGGGCCTTTCCCGGCTGCCGCGTGATCTGGTAGTAGCGGACCTTGATCTCGAACCGGCTGCGCTCGCTGAGCCGGTACTCGTGACGAAGCGCAGTCTCGTAAGCGGCGTACGCCACTTCGGGCTGACTGAACGCCAGGTAGCCTTCGCCCAGCGCCGCTTGAGCCAGAGAAAACGTGGAGTCTATGGCCGTCGTCGCTGCCAGCAGACGGAGGTTCGCCGCCGCATCCCGGCCCTCGGCGTACTCCGCCTGGAGGAATGCGCGGACGGCGACCAGTGAGTCGGAGAGCAGCTCCCGCACCGGAAGGTCCGTGGTCCGGGCTATGTGCCCCGACGGAACCGCCAGGTCCTTCCGCGTCTGGACCGACAGCCGGTCCACCAGATCCAGGGGGTGTGTCCCTTCGAACTCGTGCTCGACCAGAAGGGATCCGGTTTCGGCATCGTACAGGCGGCTCTTCAGAATCGGAGCAGTCGAGGTCCCGTGGATCGACCCCAGGAGCATGTATTCGAGGGATCGGTCGCTCGCCAGCTCGCGCTGCGTGGAGAAAGGAAGGTGCGAGGGTGAGAAGGCGCTCTCCCCTTCCATCTCCTGAGCGAACCCGGTCACGGGGCGGATCCAGTTGTCCTGCTCGAGGTCCAGCGCGAGCGACCACGCCGCGCCGAACTGCAGCCAGTCCAGATCCGTCTCCTCCGACTCGTTTACGAACGCGAACACGGCCAC
>JAUVTH010000182.1 GCA_030601615.1 Gemmatimonadota bacterium | reverse complement strand
GAGCTGCGGGGCGAGATGGAGGCCGTCGAGCCGGAGGTGCAGGCCGAGGCCTGACGACCGACCCGACGAGCGTCCTGAAAACCCCTCGGGAATGCGGTTCCGGAGCCATTTCCGGCCCCGGAACCGCGCCTTGACAACTCTATTTCCCGCGCCTACCTTTCCTAGTCTGTTGACCAAAGGGGTCGATATCGTTTTCGGCGGGGGCGGTGGTCGTCTCCGTGCACTTTGAACCGCTGCTTCGAGTGCCGCGATTCACGGCACGCGGGGGAGCGGTTTCTGTCGCTACCGAGTTACAGGGAGATCGGCTGGGGTATGCCCACGATCAATCAGCTGGTGCGCAAAGGGCGCCGAAACCAGGAAAAGAAGCGGAAAGCGCCTGCTCTGGAGGCGAACCCGCAGAAGAGGGGTGTGTGCACTCGCGTGTACACGACGACTCCGAAGAAACCGAACTCGGCGCTTCGAAAGGTCGCCCGTGTTCGGCTGACCAACGGATTCGAGGTGACGGCCTACATCCCCGGTGAGGGGCACAACCTGCAGGAGCACAGCATCGTGCTGATCCGCGGGGGTCGTGTGAAGGACCTGCCGGGTGTGCGGTATCACATCGTCCGGGGAACGCTGGACGCGTCCGGCGTATCCGACAGGCGACAGAGCCGGTCGAAGTACGGCACGAAGCGTTGATACAGTAAGGGGAACCATGCGCCGTATGGGCGCACAGGCCCCGAAGTAAGGAACTCGAGAGAAGCACTGGGATCAACCCGGCCTTCACGTCTCGGCCGGGTTTCCGTTTCAAGGGAAGAGTTACATGTCACGCAGGCAGAAGGCGGTACCGAGAGAAACTCCCCCGGATCCCAAGTTCGGGAGCCAGGAAGTCACTCGGTTCGTCAACGTCCTCATGGTGGACGGGAAGAAGTCGACGGCGGAGGGGATCTTCTACGACGCGATGCGGAAGATCGAGGAGAAGACCGGACAGCCAGGGCTGAACGTCTTCCGACAGGCGCTGTCGAACGCCAAGCCGGTGCTCGAGGTGAAGAGCCGCCGCGTGGGCGGCGCCACGTATCAGGTACCGATTGAGGTCCGTCCGAGTCGGCGCGACGCGCTCGCGCGCCGCTGGCTTGTCGGTTTCGCGCGCGGGCGTACGGGCAAGACGATGTCCGACCGCCTCGCGGCCGAGCTGCTCGACGCGGCACGCGGGGATGGTGGTGCGGTCCGCAAGAAAGACGACGTGCACCGGATGGCGGAGGCCAACAAGGCCTTTGCGCACTACCGATGGTAGACATGACCGGGCAAGAGCAGAGCAAGATGAGAGCACGAGAGAAGGTTTTGAAATAGATGGCGCGTAGCACGCAGCTGGAGCAGGTTCGGAACATCGGCATCATGGCGCACATCGATGCCGGTAAGACCACGACGACCGAGCGCATCCTGTACTACACAGGCCGGGTGCATCGCATGGGCGAGGTGCATCATGGCGACGCCACCATGGACTGGATGGAGCAGGAGCAGGAGCGCGGGATCACCATCACGTCGGCTGCGACCACCACCTTCTGGAACCGGTTCAAGGACCAGTACCAGGTCAACATTATCGACACGCCGGGACACGTCGACTTCACCGTCGAGGTCGAGCGCAGCCTGCGCGTCCTGGACGGAGCCGTTGCCCTGTTCTGCGCTGTGGGTGGCGTGGAGCCTCAGTCCGAGACCGTGTGGCGGCAGGCGGACAAGTACGAAGTCCCACGAATCGCGTTCGTCAACAAGATGGACCGGGTAGGAGCAGACTTCGAGCACGTCGTCCAGATGATGAGAGAGCGTCTCGGGGCAAAGGCGTATCCGCTTCAGTATCCCCTCGGCGAGGGGGAGTTGTACACCGGTCACATCGACCTCGTCCGGATGGTCGAGGTGGTGTACGACGAGGACTCTCTCGGCGTGAAGTGGGACGAGGGTCCGGTGCCGGACGCGCTGCGGGAGAAGGCGGAGCAGTTGCGTCACGAACTGGTCGAGGCGGCGGTGGAGCACGATGAGGAGCTCCTCGAGCACTATCTGGAGGGCCGGGAGCTGGAGGAGGACGAGGTTCGCCGCGCGGTTCGCAAGGCGACCATCGTCGGAGCCATCACGCCGGTCCTGTGCGGTGCTTCGTTCAAGAACAAGGGCGTTCAGAAACTGCTCGACGCGATTGTGGACTACCTGCCATCGCCGGTCGACAAGCCGGCGGTCACGGGACATCTGCCGAACCGAGACGAGCATTTTGTGGAGCGCGCACCGGCGGATGACGAACCGTTCTCGGCGCTGGTGTTCAAGATCATGACGGACCCGTTCGTGGGGCGGCTCGCCTTCTTCCGGGTTTACTCGGGCGAGCTGGAGGCCGGCTCGCATATCCTGAACGCGACGCAGGGCAAGAAGGAACGAATCGGTCGCCTCCTCGAGATGCACGCCAACAAGAGGCAGGAGGTCGAGGCCTTCTACACGGGCGACATCGGGGCGGCAATCGGCTTGAAGCACGCCAAGACGGGCGACACGCTGTCGGACGTAAAGGAGCCGGTCATCCTGGAGGCGATGAGCTTTCCCGAGCCGGTGATCCGGGTGGCGATCGAGCCCAAGACGAAGGCGGACCAGGACAAGCTGGCGCTGGCTCTCGGAAAGCTGATGGAGGAAGATCCGACGTTCCGCGTCTACACCGACGAGGAGACGGGGCAGACGATCATCAGCGGGATGGGGGAGTTGCACCTCGAGATCATCGTCGACCGCCTGCGGCGCGAGTTCAAGGTGAACGCCAACGTGGGCCGTCCGCAGGTGGCATACCGGGAGACGATCCGGAAGCCGGTCGAGAACGTCGAAGCGAAGTTCATTCGTCAGACAGGCGGCCGAGGACAGTACGGGCACGTAGTGATCCACATCGAGCCCGCGGAGCCGGGCGCCGGGTTCGTGTTCGAGAACGAGATTGTTGGTGGCACGATTCCGCGGGAGTTCATTCGACCAGTGCAACAGGGGATCCGGGAGGCGATGGATTCCGGCGTTCTGGCCGGGTACCCGCTGATCGACATCAAGGCGACGCTGGTGGACGGCTCGACACACGATGTCGACTCCAGCGAGATGGCGTTCAAGATCGCGGGCTCGATGGCCCTCAAGGCAGGTGTGAGGAAGGCCGGCCCGGCACTCCTCGAGCCGATCATGGATGTCGAGGTGGTTACGCCCGAGAACTACCTGGGCGATGTGATGGGCGATCTGTCCAGCCGCCGCGGGCGTATCGGAGGGATGATGCAGCGGGCGCAGGCGCAGGTGATCGGAGCCTCCGTGCCGCTGTCGGAGATGTTCGGTTACGCGACGACTCTTCGCTCGCTGAGCCAGGGGCGTGCCGTGTACACGATGCAGTTCTCTCATTATGCCGAGGTTCCGCAAAGCAAGGCCGAGGAGATTATAGCCGGCCGCAGCTGACGGGCCTACGGAGGTGGCGGGACGACGATGAGTCTCTCGCCCGATAACAGAGTGACACAGGAAACAGGAGACCGGCGAGGATGGCGAAGGAGAAGTTTCAGCGGACGAAGCCACACGTAAACGTGGGGACGATCGGTCACGTGGACCACGGGAAGACGACGCTGACGGCGGCGATCACGGAGGTACAGGCGGCGCGGGGTCTGGCGGACTTTGTGCCGTTTGATGCGATTGATAAGGCGCCGGAGGAGCGGGAGCGTGGGATCACGATTGCGACGGCGCACGTGGAGTACCAGACGGATAAGCGTCATTACGCGCACGTGGACTGTCCGGGGCACGCCGACTACGTGAAGAACATGATCACGGGTGCGGCGCAGATGGACGGAGCGATCGTCGTGGTGTCGGCGGCGGACGGTCCGATGCCGCAGACGCGGGAGCACATTCTTCTCGCCCGACAGGTAAACGTGCCGTACATCGTGATCTACCTGAACAAGGTGGACATGGTGGACGACGAGGAGTTGTTGGACCTGGTGGAGCTGGAGGTACGGGAGCTTTTGTCGGAGTATGATTTTCCTGGAGACGACGTGCCGGTGATCCGGGGGTCGGCGTTGCAGGCGTTGGATGACGGGAAGCCGGGCAGCGAGGCGACGAAGTCGATTGACGAGTTGCTGGATGCACTGGACAACTACATTCCG
>JAUVTH010000139.1 GCA_030601615.1 Gemmatimonadota bacterium | reverse complement strand
AGGAATGTCAGGCGCGGCGGGGACCGAGGAGAGTTCCTCACCGCCTATCCGGACTTGCTCAGCCGCGGGGTCCTGGGTGCGTTCGCCGAAGAGCTCCGTTCCGGCGGGCTTGATCCCTTTGTGCGAGTTGAAAGAGATCTGGGTCGTTCCGCGGAACAAGACGCGACGGTGGTCTTGGATCCGCAGCCGGTGATCGAAATGAAACGTCCGATTTCGCTCCGTCCTACCGCGTGGCACGGCAAGCTCCGTGACCCCGTCGTGATGGCGGAGCTGGAAAGGAAGTTCGAGCCCGACTACCTGTGGTCTTCCAGCCAGTTGGAGAAGTACGGAAAGAGGCCATTCGATTTCCTGCTCGAGAGAGTGCTTCAGCTCGAGGAAGTGGCGGAGGCGGAAGAGGATACGAGCGCTCTCACCTTCGGCAATGTGGCGCACGGGATTCTGGAAGGGTTCTACGCGGCCCTGCTGGACGACCTGCCGTCCGAATTCGACGAGCGTGCGGTCGAAACGCTGGAGCGTGTCGCCGACCGCGTCATCGCTGACCTCGAATCCGAACGGGACCAGTGGCTCGGGCTCGAGGCCCTGTGGGCCGTCACCCGGGAAGACGTGCGGGACAAGGTGCGCGCGTACCTGGAGTGGGAGTTGCCTTACGCGAGCGAGAAGGGTGAGCGGCCGATCGCCGTCGAGCTCCAGTTCGGCTTCGAGGGAGGGCCGCCAGTGGCCATCGAGGGCCTGGATGTGAGCGGCCGGCCAGCGCGTCTTCTGCTCCGTGGCCGCATCGATCGTGTCGATCGGTACGGGGGAGAGCGGGGGGGCGTGCTGCGCGTTCTCGACTACAAGAGCGGATTCAGCAGCCTCCCACGGAAGACGGGATACAAGGACGGCGCCCTTCTCCAGACGGCCCTCTACATGCAGGCCGTAGAAGTTCTCGGTCTGGGCTCCGTGGATTCAGGTCGGTACCGTGGAATCCGAAAGCCAGGAGTGCCCGCCAACAAGTACGAGATCAAGCTGAGCCAGGTGGAGCCTGTCCTGCGGCTGGCGCTGTCGATTCCGGCCCGGGTGCGGGCGGGTTCTTTTGAGGCGGTACAGGCTGGGTCAGCGGACATTGCGGACTGGCAACCGGGCAGGGACGTGACGCGGAACGCGAGCGCGCTGGTCGACGGTACCCGCTTCGACCGGCTGTCGGAGTAGGCGATGGCGATCCGCAACATGCGGTGGACCGGGGAGCAGGCCGAGGCCGTCACGGCGCGTGGAGATGTCCTCCTCGCGGCGAGCGCCGGGACCGGCAAGACCACCACGGTCGTCGGCAAGATCCTGTGGATGCTGGGTCTCGATGCGGGTCGCCGGGGAGACCCCCCTGTCTCCCTCCCGCCTTGCGAGGCGCCCTGCCGACTCGACCAGATCGCCGCGATCACGTTCACGGAAAAGGCGGCGTACGATCTGAAGCGGAAGCTGCGGGCGGAGATCGAGGCCTCCGAACGGGCGGACGAGCTGCGCTGGGAGATCGACAACGCCGCGGTCGGAACCATCCACGGATTCTGTGGCGAGCTGCTGCGAGAGCATTCCCTCCGGCTGGGTATCGACCCGACGTTTCGCGTTCTGGACGAGAGGGAGACCAGGCTGCAGCAGAACGAGCTTCTGAGGGACGAGCTGAAACGGGCCCTGTCCGCGGTCGAGCCGGAAGCCCAGGCCCTGGTGCGACGATTCATGGGGATGTACGACGGCACGCACCACAAGGGCGCGATCGGGAACGTGCGCGAGGTGATGCGAGACATACGGTGGCACTCTCGGCGGTACGAGGACTGGGTGACAGCGGAACCAGGAACGAATCCGCAGATCGATGAGGCACGGCTGCGGGAGCTGGCGGAGAAGATCGGCGCGGGGGAGAGCGATCCCCGTCTGCGGGAGCACGATGAAGAAGGCCTGCGCATCGCCGCTTACCTGTATCGATACGCCTACCGGGCCCTCGGCCGCTGGCTCACCTGGCTCGAGACCGAGAACCTGCGGGACTTTGACAGTCTGATCCTCGACGCCCGGCGTCTGCTGACGCGTCCGGACACTCGACCGGCGCTCGAAGCCGTACGAGCTCGTTATCGCATACTGATCATCGACGAGTTCCAGGACACGGATGCCGCTCAGAGGGACATCGCGTTCGCTATCGCTGGGCTCCCGACGTCGCATGGGGATGGTGAGTCCGGGCACGCTGTCCGTCGGACGGGCGAGCGACCGCAGCTGTTCCTGGTCGGCGACCCGAAGCAGAGCATCTACCGGTTCAGGGGCGCCGACGTCGGCGTGTGGAACGACGTCGGAAAGGCACTCAGTCAGAGCGGTCGCCTGCTGGATCTGAGCCACAACTTCCGCAGCGAGCCCCGGGTCGTGGATTTCGTGAACCGGGTCTGCGGGCCGGTGATGACGGAGCGGGCCAACGTGCTGCGCGAATCGGCTCCCCGCAGCGCCGTGGACTACGTGGAGCTGCGTTCAGCGCTCCCCTCGACTACGGCGGCCGGTCTCGAGTGGCTCGTGAACGACAAGAACGGGAACGACCTGAAGGAGTCGGAGGCCCGGCTCATCGCGTCCCGAATTCGCCAGCTCGAAGGCAGCGCCGCGGTCCGCGACCCGGAGTCGGGGAAGCTCCGCCCGTGCCGGTTCAGCGACATCGCGATCCTCGCCCGGACGAGGGAAGTCCTGCGGGGACTCGAGGCGGGCCTGCGGCAGTACGACGTGAAGTTCTACAACAGCTCCGCCGGCGATCTGACCGATCGACAGGAGATCCTCGACCTCTTGACCGCCCTGCGGTTGATCGACAACCCGAGCGACGATCTGAGGGCGTTCGCGTTTCTGCGGTCCCCCTTCGTCGGTCTCCGGGACGAGGTCCTGACTCGGATACGGATCGATCCGAGCGTGCAGCGATCGTCGGGGCGGCCGTCGTACCTGGAGCAGGCGCGTGTGTACCTGCGACTGGTGGAGAGTGGGGAGATCGAGGCGTTCCCGGCGCCCGAGAGTGAGCATGTGCACAGGGTGGAGCTCTCTGCGCTGCGCGACGGGTTGGATGCCATCGACCAGGCGCATCGGCTTGTCGATCGAGCGCATCACGGCGAGATCCTCGAGCAGGTGCTGCGCCAGACGGGCTACCGCCTTCACCTCCTGATTCGCGAGCATTCATCCGAGGCTCTGGCGAACATCGAGCGATTCGAGGCTCTCCTCGACGATTACCGCCATCTGCCGCTCGGCGGCTTTCTGCGCTTGTGGGATCGGTGGGGAGACCAGGATACGGGCGTTCCGCAAGCTCCGCTGACCAGTCAGGATGATGATGCGGTCACGCTGAGCACGATCCACACGGCCAAGGGACTCGAGTGGCCGGTCGTCGTCCTGGCCGGGATGCGCGGCGGCCCGGACACGGGGCGCCGGCTGAGCGGGACATTCTTGAGCGATCCAGTTCTCGGGCCCGTGTTCATGGGCAACCGGAACGAACGGGGTGCCCGGTCGCTGCGGCTGTTCGACACGGCATTGGCCGAGGACCACGCCGAGGAAGCCCGGCTCCTGTACGTCGGGGCGACACGGGCGAGGGACCGGCTGATCATCTCCGGACCCACGAACGAGGAGAAGGGGTACGCCGGCTGGCTCCGGCCCGGCCTGGACGGCGCGGTCGAATCCCACGAGGCGGAAGCTCTCAAAGGACCGGACGGGCCCGGCGGGTCCGCACCCAGGCTGCGGAGATCCGAGCCTGCCAGCGACGACGACTCGGCAACGGGAACCGGGCGCCAGCTGGATGCCTTCGGGCTCGACCACGCGCCCGAGGACGACAGGGGGCAATTCAGCCTGTTCGCTCCTCGTCCGGCGACGGAGGCCGACGAGTCGGCACCGGCGGAGCAGGACAACGGGCCGCCCGTCAGTCCGGCGGTGGTCCTGTTTCGGGAGGCCGATCCCATCCAGGAAACGCTCACCCCGGAGCCCGTCCACCTTTCGTGGATGGAGGGACTGGTGGCATGCGAGCCTCCACCGATCACGAAACCCATTGAGCGTCCAGCGCTCAGCTGTTCGACGTCGGCCACAGAGCTGCGCATGCGGGAGCTGGACCCGGAGGCGTGGGATCTCCGCTACCGACACGGCGCGATCCCGGCCCGTGAGTTTGCACCCGACACGGAGGCTGGAGACCGCCTCCCGGCGAACGTGCGCGGGACTCTGATTCACGGCGTTCTGGAGAAAATCGAGGCGGAGGCCGAGCTCGCCCGAATCCTCGGCGAGGCGATCGCCGGACTCGATGCGCCCGAGTCGGAGACGCTCCTGCAGCCCGGATCCGCCTATCGGGAGGCCCTGGAGAACGAGATCGCGGCTGTCGTCCGAAGCGACGAGTGGGCACACTATGTGGCAGGCGAGCACTGGCGAGAGCTACCGTTCCTGCACCTGTCCGGGTCGAGGGAATGGCGTCTCGGGGCGTTCGACCTGTTTCGGCCGGTTGCTGGCCCGACCGAGTCCGGCAGCGACTCCGCCGCGCTCATCATCGACTTCAAGACACACGTGATCGACGCCGCGGCCGTCAGGCAGACGGCGGCGACCTACGAGGTTCAGGCGCGGGTGTACCGGGAGGCGGCGCAGGCGATCCTCGGACGCCCCGTTCGAGTGGGTCTCCACTTCACCCACCCGAACGTGGCCGTCGAGCTGTAGGAAACTGGACCCAGGTGTGCCGGCTCATGAGGCTCATGAGCCGGCGCACACTAGCTTCCTTCGGAGCCGCGCCCGCCGGCCTCCATGTAG
>JAUVTH010000164.1 GCA_030601615.1 Gemmatimonadota bacterium | reverse complement strand
TCGTCGGCGCCGGCTTCCATGGCACGGGCTCTGTCGGAGGAGCGGAGCTGGCCGCGAGAGAGCAGGACGATGGCACCGCCCGTGAGCGGCCGGATCGTCCGGCAGACCTGGATCGCTGCGTCGACACACGATCGCTCGACGGCGATACAGACGCCCCCCCAGCGTTCTGACTGCAGTGCCGAGATGAGCTGCAGAGGATCCCTGGTCTCTTGAACCTCGTACTCGCGGCTCAGCCATCCCTCGACGTCCCCCGAGAGGGCTTCCGTCATCACCAGAAGCAGAAGTCGTCTCCGCTCTCCGGCGGCCACGTCGCCGGTCCGCCGATCGGGTCTTCCGGCTGGTGTCGTCAGACCGGTGCCCGGGCGCATCTCGAGCGTGATGGGGCCTGCGTCCTCCACCGGTGGCCGGATGCGGTACACCGTCAGCTCTCTCAGACCGCTCGAGAGCCGACCGATATGGAATACGCCAGCGGCGCGCTGTACGACCCAATCCGTCGAGTGCGGGAGGTTCTCATCCAGATCCGTGACCGCCGTGGCCGCGACGGTGGTACCGCTGCTCTCCTGCCACTGAAGGAAGGCGCTCGCCATTGCCGTCCCCGCGCGAGTCTCCCATAGCAGTGTTCCCGGGTCTACTGCGAGCCGGCTGACGGGCCCGTCGAGCGCCTCGGTCAGCTCGCCGAACGCCTCCCCCGGATCTGCCGCGCCCAGGATCCGCCTGGGATACTCACCTCTGTATCCCAGGACGGTGAGCCGCTCCTGTCGCCATGCCGTTTCCAGTCCGTCGAGTCCCCAGTGACGCGCCTGCTCGAGCAGCTCGTCGGGAGAGTGCCCGCCAAGAAACGCCAACCTCTCGTCCGCTTCGAGTCCGGCCGCGAGAAACTGCAGGAGGAAGGTCAGCTTACCGGCCCCTGGAGCCCCCGCGAGAAGATACAGGCCTCCAGCCCGCAGTCCGCCGACCCGCAAATCGAAGGGCCCTACGCCACTGGATATGATCACAGTCAGCCACCTGTCCAGAGGATCGCCGCGCACCCGCCCAGCAGAAATAGTCGGTGGCGACGTAGCTTTGACAAGGGCCGGCCCCCGGACGGGGGCCGGCCCTCTCAAGGTCAAGCCAGGCCGGCAGTCTCGACTGCGGCCCCGAACTGCCGTTTCCTAGTGCACGCCGCCCATCAACTTCTTGATCGGCCGCGCGAACAGGAAGAACAGCACACCCACCACCCCAACGCTGATCGACACCGTGAGGAAAAGCTGCGGCAGGGGCAGGGTCTCAAACTGTCCGGCCACGAGGCCGGCGATGAGGTTGCCGAGTGCCGCGCCCATGAACCAGGTGCCCATCATCTGGCCCACGAACTTCGGCGGCGAGAGCTTCGTGATGCTGCTCAGTCCCACCGGACTGAGGCACAGCTCGCCGCACGTGTGCAGGAAGTACGTCGAGATGAGCCATCCCGGGCTCACCAGCTGGCCCTCGACCGTATACGTGGCGCCCCACGCGATCACGAGGAACCCGACGCCGAGGAGAAGCAGGCCGAAGCCGAACTTCATCGGTAGCGACGGTTCCTTCTTCCGCTGGTCGAGCCACACCCACAGCCAGGCGAAGGCCGGCGCAAGGGTGATGATGAACAGTGGGTTGATCGACTGCAGCCAGCTGGCCGGCGCTTCCCAGCCCAGAACGTTCCTGTCCGTGAGCCGCTGGGCGAACAGGTTGAGCGAAGAGGCCGCCTGCTCGAATCCGGCCCAGAAAATGGAGGCGCCGAGGAACAGGATAAAGATGACGACGACGCGCTTCTTCTCGATCGAGTCCAGCCCACCGAACGAGAGAACCGAACCGAAGAACAGGACCGCGATCACCAGGATGATCACTCCCGTGGCCTGCGCCGCGCCTTCCAGCGTGATGTTGATCGTTCCACTGCTGCCCAGGAAATACAGCACGATCGCGATCACGGCGACGAGGGCCACACCGAACATGAGCTGGCGAACCGCTGCCGGTTTCGTGGCCCGGGCTGCCTCTCGGAACTTGCCGGCATCGCCCAGATAGCTCCAGCCGAGCCGGTACTGAATTAGCCCGAGGACCATGCCAACGCCTGCAGCGGCGAAACCGAGGTGCCAATCGATCTTTTCACCGAGGGAGCCGCAGATCAGGGGCGCGACGAAGGCGCCGATGTTGATCCCCATGTAGAAGATCGAGAAACCGGCGTCGCGGCGCGCACCGCCCTCGGGGTAGAGATCTCCGACGATAGCGCTCACGTTGGGCTTCAGAAGACCGGTGCCCAGTACGATGAGGATGAGCCCGCCGTAGAAGGCCGGCATCCCACCGGTGCCATGCGCGGCGATGGCAAGGTTTCCGGCTGCGATCAGCACGCCGCCCCAGAACACGGAGCCCCGCTGGCCCATCAGCCTGTCGGCCACCCAGCCGCCGGGAAGAGCGAAGAGATAGACGCTGGCCGTGAAGATCCCGTAGATCGCCGCGGCGGTGGCCGCGCTCATCCCGAGCCCACCTGTGGCCACGGCGGCAGTCATGAACAGGATGAGGATCCCGCGCCCACCATAAAAGCTGAAGCGCTCCCACATCTCCGTGAAGAAGAGAGTGGCCAGGCCGCGTGGATGTCCAAAAAACGAAGTATCGCCCGGGCTAACGGGCGAGGCAGCGCCTGGATCCGAACCTGTGGTATCGCTCATCAGCTCACTTGCCTCCTGATCCGTTCGAGGGGTCGAGGTCTCGACGGGCTGGCCTCGGCCCGCCGATACCGGACGATCGAAGCGCACAATATCGTCGCGCTACGGCTGTCGGAGCAAGCTCAGTCCGCTCGGGCTTCGGCGAGGAACTGCCGGGCTACGTCTGGCCAGGCGAAGCGTCGCCAACGCGCACGCCCTGCCGCGGCCAGGCGCTGCCGCAGATTGTCGTCGCGGAGGAGGCGCACGAGGGCGCCGGCGAGGGCCTCCGCGTCGTCCGGGGGGACCAGGAGGCTCACCTCATCGTGTGGAGCCGTCTCGGGGGTCGCCGCTGCCTCGGCCGCGGCGATCGGCAGACCGACGGCCATGGCCTCCAGGAAGACGATACCGAATCCCTCCTGCCGGGACGGGAGGCAGAACACATCCGCGCGCGATAGCTCCCTCCGGATCTCGTCGAATTCCCCGACCGACCCGACGAGAGTCACCGTTCCGTCATCCAGACCAAGCGACGCGACAAGTCGCCGCAGACGCGGCACCTCGGGCCCATCTCCCACGATTCGAAGGCGGGCGTCCGGGATCTCGGCCAGGACGCGAGGCATCGCGCGCACGAGGGTTGCCGTGTTCTTCCGGCGATACTGCCGGGCGACACTGACGATAGTGGGGTGTTCGGCCGTGGGTTCATACGTACGTGCGCTCGACCATTTCTCGACGTCGATTCCCTCGGGGACGATCCGCACGCGCTCCGGATCCAGGCCGTACGCGGCGATCGCCACCCCACGACTGTGCCTGCTCGTGACGATGATCCTGTCGGCCTTCCTCGCGTTGCGACGCTCGAGTCTCGACAGGACACGGAAACGACGTCGATTCCAGCCGGACTCGTACTGGTGCTCGTCGGCCATCACTCCCTTGAGCGCCACGACGTAGGGAATACGGCCACGGGCGAGAAAACAACCGTCGAAGTCGAAGCCGACGATCAGGTCGGCGGAGATCCCCCTGATTCGAGCCGGCAGCTTCACGTTGTACGCGATCCGGGTCAGGTCCGGCGTCGGAAGATCCCGGCGAGGCCTCAAAACGGTAACCCGGTGTCCAAGGGATCGAAGTCCCCCGGCAAGTCCGGATATCGCGACCGCGGAGCCGCTCCCCCGCGACCGGTCCGAGAACCACGAATCGAGGAAGATGACGTGCAGTGGGTCTCCGGGCGGGCCTTCCGGAGGTCTCACGTGAAGCCGGCTACACCTGATCGATGTGGGCCGCGAGGATGAAATCGCTCTCGGTGAGACCGTCTATCTTGTGCGTGTAGATCTCGGTGGTCGCCGTATCCTTCGTCAGGCGAATGTCCGGGTGGTGTCCCTCGGCCTCGGCGAGCTCGCCGACACGGTTCGTGAACTCGAGAGCCGTGACGAAGTCCGGGAAAGAGAACACCTTATGCAGATGGTGCTCTCGCACGACCTGCCAACCGCCGCCCAGCTCATCTTGCAGAGTGCGCAGCTCGTCTCCTGCCAGCGCCGGCACTCCGCCGCGGCACGGGACGCAGTGTTTCGAAGTGAGTCCATCAGTCATGGGCTTACTCCCGCTTCGTCGATGCGACGGGGTCGGCCAGCCGCCGGGACCTCGGTCTAGGAGCACCCGGAAGCGAGCACGACCCCGTTGCGGCCCAGTCGCTCGGCGGTATACAGA
>JAUVTH010000112.1 GCA_030601615.1 Gemmatimonadota bacterium | reverse complement strand
CAAGGCCCCCAGGACGTCGCGGCGACCGAGTCCGCCAGAGCCGGAGCGCGCCGGGGGCTCGGTGGGCGGCGGCGGTTCGTCGGTGGGCGGCTCGGCGGCCTCGACGTCATCGTCCACCATCTGTTCTTCCTCCGGGCCGTTGGTGCCGTCGAAGAGCTCGTCGTCGTTTCGAATATCGTCACTCATCGTTCGTCCTCCGTGCGATTCCGCGTGGGCGTCATGCGTTGGATTCCTGGACGGCGTTGCCGGTGCGAAGGATCCGCACCAGCCGATCCAGCCCGACGATGTGCCCCGTCGAGAAGAACAGGGTCACGAACAACGCGCACAGCTCAATGAGGGTCTTGTTGATGATCATGTAGGCGCCCTCTGCCGGGATCGAGTAGACGAACCCGGGCCACGGCGGAGTCGCGACGTAATACAGGAAGAGCATGACGATCCCGAAGAAGGTCGCCGTGCGGGTGAGACCTCCCAGCATCAGGCCGAGACCTACCAGGATCAGCCCCCACACGTTCATGGCATCGACCACGGCCAGGGTGGACGGGTTCGACGCGAGGTCTACGAACCACTCCGACAGGAAGCCCTGCGATTGGTCGAGGTAGCCCGCCGATGTCCAGTACGCGTTCGCGGCCTTGGAAACGCCCTCGTAGAAGAAGTGCCATCCGATGGCGAAACGCAGGGCCACCAGTGCGGTGAGCTGGGGGCCAGAGTAGTCCGATCTCATCAAACACCTTCCTCCTGGGAAGTGACGGTCAGTGAAGTCCAGCCGGCCGAGATCTCCGTACGGCCCCCGGCGTCGATCACCATGCACTCGAATCCGGGAAGGGAGTCGATGAAGCGTACTCCCTCCCGAGGGGACATCAACAGTGCGGCAGTGGCCAGCGCATCCGCTGCGAACACGGTCGGTCCGGCGACCGTTACGCTCAGCACGCTGGTTGGAGAGCGCCCTGTCCGGGAGCTCACGATGTGATGCCACGAGCCCTCGGGATCGTAGCGTGCCTCGTAACCGCCCGAAGTTGCGACGCCGCCGCCGCTCAGGCGGAGCGCCGCCGGGAGGATCCCTCCGTGCCGCGGGTCGCGTATGGCGACCATCCACCCGAGGTCGTCCTCGCGCAGCCCGGAGGCCCGGATGTCGCCTCCCGCGTCGATCAGGAACCGTTCGATGCCGTGCGCCTCGAGCACCGCGGCCATCGCGTCGACGATGTAACCCTTGGCGATGCCGTCCAGCGTGATTCCCATGCCGTCCCGCTCGAACGAGATGCGCCGGGGCGAAACGCGCAGCGCGTCCGCTCCGATTCTGCCGAGCGCGTCTCGCCACGCACCGGAATCCGGGACGCCGCCATCAGCGACTGCCTCGGAGCGATGCAGGAGGTCTACGAGCGGCTGCACGGTGACGTCGAACGCTCCGGCACTCGCTTCGTGGACCGCGGCCGAGCGGTCGAGCAGGAGGGTCAGCTCCGGCGGCGGACCAGCCAGGTGTCCTTCCCGGTTCAGAACGCTGAGGGCGGAGGTCGGGTCGAAGCGGTTCAGGAGGCCGATGAGGCGCTCCATCTCCTCGTAGGCGCGGCCGGCCGCATCCTCGAGGAGATGACGCGAATGGTGAATCGCTGCGATCGACACCCGGGTGCTCATGGCCCGCCGGTCCACCACGAGCTTGTGGTCTCCGGACGGCAGAATCGTGTCCTCGATGCACTCCGGCACAGGCCGGGCGGGCTCGAAGCCCAACTCGAGAAGTGACGCCATCGTCCCGGGGTCGCGTTCCCTGCGCTGGGGTCTCAAAGGCTCAGCGCGTACCACCGGTTGCAGCCGAAGTGTCCGGTGTGGCCCATGGGTGCCTCCAGGGGTAGGAAGCCGAATCGTTCGTAAAGGTCTCGTGCCCGATCCATCTGCGCCAGTGTGGATGTTCGTCCGGCCGGACGCGCCGGATCGTGACTTCGCTCATGCGGATGCAGTCTCGATTCGACGTGCGCGCATGACGCTCCACACGCAGGCCAGGAGAATGAGCGGAGTGAGCTGAACCCCCGTCCGCATTGCGATCAACCACCCGGCGATCGGCGCGACCCACAGCACCGCCAGCAGGACCTTCTCTCTTCGCAGGACCCCCCTCCGGCCGCCCTCCAGCAGCAGCCAGGCGAAGGCGACCGTGAGAACGGCGAGATCGTAGTCGAACGAATACGGGGTGACGAGGGGGACCGCGAACAGAAGGGCGGAGCCCCGGATCGCCATGGGGAACCGCTTCAGCCACAGCCAGCCGACCGCCGCGAGCATGAGGAGCGCCACCGCCACCTGGACCGCCGTCGCCGCCCCGCGGCCCAGGCCGGCCAGCGAGGCGGCCACGAACACGGATGGCATCCTCTCGAGCGGTCGCACCTGCTCGAGGATGTCCACGCCCCCGACGACGCTGTCGAAGAATCCGGTCCAGGCGCCGAATCCGAACACCAGGACGGAGAGAGCGACCATTCCGAGGAACGTGGCAGCCAGTCCTCCGATCGCCCGCCAGTGACGACCGAGTAGAAGACAGGGTCCTACGAGCAGCAGCATTTGCGGCTTCACCGTGGCGACGCCCAGCAGGATGCCGGCGAGCCAGGGCCGTCGATCGATGAGTGTCAGGCCTCCACCCAGCAGGGCGGCGAGCCACACTCCGCTCTGGCCGTTGATCAGGCACAGGCTCACGGCTGGGAACAGGAGCAGGACCACGACCGCCGCGGGGTCACGGAGGATCCTCCAAAGCACGGCGCCCAGCGCACCGAGACCGGCCACGGTCCATACGACCAGTGAGACCTTGTAGGGGAGAAGTGATACCGGAGCCACGAGCAGGAGTCCGGTAGGGGGGTACAGCCAGACGGGGTACGCGGGATCGGGGACGCCGGTCAGCGATCCCTGCAAGTCGCGGATGAGCTGGAAGTCGTAGACGGAGCCCGCGTTCCCCTCGAGGGCGAGAACCGACGCGGACCAGAACATTGTGAAATCCCGGCCGACGGCGAGGCCGGCCCCGTTCATCAGGCCGCTTCCCGTCGCCCAGCTCGTCACCAGGCCTCCCACCAGGAGGTAGGCGCTCAGGGCGAGGAGGCCGACGGCGATCACGAGCTCGAACGTCGAAAGGCGGATGCCCGCCAGGACCGGTGTCCGCTCCGACCAGACGCTCGAGGTCATCAGGAGTCTTCCTCCGGCTCCTGGTCTGCCCGCTCACCGGGCGCCGAGATCCCCGCCCCGGACGGAATGATGATCTTCGGCTCGGACGCGGCGCGTTCCTTCTCGGCCGTGACGAACTCGTACACTTCCTGCGGGACGAGGAGGCTGTCCGCGATGCCGGCGATCTCCTCGGCCTGCTTCCACGCCGCCTCCAGGATCTCCAACTCGCCCTCCATCGCCCGGCGTTCCGCCTCCTCGTGCGTGGCCATCTCGATCGCCAGCCGGATGTCCTTTGGCAGCTTCGCGAGCGACCCCGCTGTCGCCTTGGCCAGTTTCTTGGGGTCGTCGCCCGCCTTCTCGCGACGCAGGCGCTCGGATTCCCGCACGGCCTCGACCAGGAAGGACTCCGGGTCTCCGGTGCTCTCGATGCGCCTCACGGCCTGGTCGATGGTCTTCTTCGAGCCCCCGGAGCGGTTCGCGCGGGCCATGAGCTTGCCGGCGATGTCCATCGCATCCTCGCCCCGGTACACCAGCGTCTCTCCGTCACCGCTGCTGAATCCGCTGCTCCATCCCGGCGCATATTGAACGTGGAGCTCCCACTCGCCAGGCACGCCCGTCGGCACGAAACGGGACTTCTCCAGGTGCTTGAGCTGCACCTTGATCTTCTCGTCGTTCTCGGGGTGGCGAATCCGGGAGGCAATGCGCTGGCTCAAGATCCAATTAACCAACTGCATGTAGACCCAATAGCCACCGCCCATGGAGACCCCGGCTGCCGCTCCCCCGACAACGATGAGTCCGACCGCACCGGCGCCGCCGGCCGTGTAGACCATCGAGCGTCGACGACGCCGGCCGAACTGGTCACCGTAGCGCCAGGCCGCGAACTCACCGCGCAGGGGCTTGCCGAGCCGGACGAGCTCCAACCCCTCGGACAGCTTGGCCATCCCTACATTGTCGGTGGAGACCCTCAGTCGCGTGTCGCGGAACAGGCGCTCACACTCCTCGATCACCTCCCAGCGGATCTCGAGCGGCGACAGGTTCCAGCGCTCGCACCTCCGGCAGATCACCCACAGACGTCCCTTGGCCGCGTCGAACGAGATTCGCCTCCCGATCGGGAAGATCTCGATCATCTCGTTCGTTCCGAGCGAGTGATTGCAGAAGATGCACGTGGAGTACATCAACATGCTGCAGGCCTCGTCTGCGTCATCCGTTTTCCATGCTCGCGATCGCCCGAGTCCGCTCGAACCACACGGGACGTTGTGGCGCGTTCGGACCGAAAACGCCCGCTGCGTTGGGAGCGCTGGCCCCGTTGCGTGGCGGTACGACCGTCCCCATGCTTCTTAATCGGCGTCCCGCTAAGGTGTTGCACGGCCGCGCGCGACGCGAGTCCGGAACCTGGGGCGTGGCACGGATGCTGTAACCCGTCTTCTACGCCGATCAGGGCAATCCGAGCAAGAAACGGACGCGAAACAAGGGGATTCCCGTGAGACCACGATACCTCGCCATCCTGGTTCCCGTGCTGGCGCTCGGCTGGGCGTGCACGCCGGCCGAGGAGCCGGCCGCCGATGAGTCGACCGAGACTTCGGCAGCCGAAGCGATCGAAGCGGCGAGCCCGCTCATGCAAAGGGCTCAGACCCTGTTCGAGGTGGTGCCTGACACGCCGCCCGATCTCGAGGCCAACCCCATTACTCCCGTCAAGGTCGAGCTCGGCAAGATGCTGTACTTCGAGCCCCGCCTGTCCCAGAGCTGGCTGATCAGCTGCAACACGTGCCACAACCTGGGCCTCGGCGGAGTGGACCTGATGGAGACCTCCATCGGACACGGCTGGCAGGCGGGCCCGCGCAACGCTCCGACGGTGCTCAACTCCGTCTACAACCTGGCCCAGTTCTGGGATGGCCGGGCGGCCGATCTGATGGAACAGGCGCAGGGCCCGGTGCAAGCGGCGGTGGAGATGAACAACACGCCGGAGCGCACCGTCGAGACGCTGCAGTCGATCCCGGAATACGTGGAGATGTTCGTGGAGGCGTTTCCCGGGGAAGCGGATCCGGTGACGTTCGAGAACATGGCGCGGGCCATCGAGGCATTCGAGGCGACGCTGGTCACACCCAACTCTCCCTTCGACATGTATCTTGGCGGTGACGACGCGGCGCTGACGGAGGATGAGAAACAGGGCCTGGCGCTGTTCATGGATTCGGGCTGCACAGCGTGCCATGGCGGCATCCTGCTCGGCGGGACCAGCTACCAGAGGTTCGGAGCGGCGCGCAATCCCGGCGCCGAGCTTTTGCCGCCCGAGGACCGCGGCCGGTTCGCGGTCACCGGCGACGCGAGCGACGAGTTCGCATTCAAG
>JAUVTH010000141.1 GCA_030601615.1 Gemmatimonadota bacterium | reverse complement strand
ACACCGCAGAACGCCCTGTACGGTTTCGCGGCGTACTACGCGACGTGCCTCGTCCTGAACTGGTGGTTCTACGCCAGGAAGAACGCGGAGATCGCGTGCTGATCGAGACAACCGAGGTGCATCACATTCCGGGCCGGCCGTCCGGCCGTGCCGGATCAACATCGAGCAGGTGACATGAGAGAACAGTCCGGGGCGTGGCGGGTCCTGAGCCTGAACACGCTCGCTTTCACGGTGTGCTTCGCGGCCTGGATGCTGAACGGCGTCCTGGTGACGTTTCTCGTGGAGAACGGGATCTTCGACTGGGACACCGCGCAGATGGGGACGCTGATCGGGATCCCGGTTCTGACCGGCTCCCTCATGCGGCTGCCCCTGGGGATGCTCACCGAGCGGTTCGGTGGCAGGCCGGTCTACACGCTGCTCATGCTCCTGTGCGCCGTGCCGATGTACTTGCTGAGCCAGGTCGATTCCTACACCGGCTACCTGCTCGCCAGCCTGGGCTTCGGGCTCGCGGGTACCTCGTTCGCGGTCGGCATCGCGTTCTCGTCGGTGTGGTTCAGCAGGGAGCGGCAGGGAACCGCCCTCGGGATCTTCGGTGCCGGGAACGCGGGTGCGGCGCTGACCGTGATGATCGCCCCGGGGGTTTTGCGGTCGCTCACGAACGGCGGGCAGGACCTGGATCGCTGGAGGTTGCTCCCGCAGTACTACGCCGTCCTGCTCGTGGTGATGGCGATCGTGTTCTTCCTGTTCACGCGGAACAAGAAGCCGGAGATCGCTTCGCAGCGCACGGTGCTCGAGATGCTGCGGCCGCTCCGAAACACGCGCGTGTGGCGATTCGGCCTGTACTACTTCCTCGTGTTCGGCGGATTCGTGGCCCTGGCCCAATGGCTGGTCCCCTACTACGTGAACGTCTACTCGATGACCATCGTCACCGCCGGACTCCTGACATCCATCTTCTCGTTGCCTTCGGGACTGATCCGCGCGTTCGGCGGATACCTGTCGGACCGGGTGGGCGCCCGCACGGTGATGTACTGGGTCCTCGGGGCCATCGCCGTGTGCTGTCTGGCCCTGTTCTTCCCGAAGATGGAAGTCGAGTCTCCCGGCAGCGGAGTCATGGCCCGGAAGAGTGGAGCCGTGACGCTCGTCACGGAGAACGAGATCCGGGTCGATCAGGACGTATATGCTCTTCGGCCCCCGGTCGACTCGGGGTTCGACGAGACCAAGACCCACATCCTGCCCGTGATCCAGTCGTGGCACGTGCCACAGGTGACCGAGGGCCAGGTGGTTTCGAGGAAGACGCTCCTCGCCGCCGGCACGACGCACATCTTCTTCCAGGCCAACGTGTGGATCTTCACGATGTTCGTGTTCATCATCGGGATCGCGATGGGGATCGGGAAAGCGGCTGTCTACAAGTACATCCCGGAGTATTTCCCGACCGAGGTGGGCGTGGTGGGTGGGGCTGTCGGGGTCATGGGCGGCCTCGGTGGCTTCTTCTGTCCCATCATCTTCGGGTACCTGCTGCGGGGGATCGGACTGTGGACCACGACGTGGATCTTCTTCTTCTTCGTGACGATGGCGTGCCTGATCTGGCTCCACATCACGGTTAAGCGAATCACGAGGCGGGAGACGGCCATCGAGGCGATCCCGGGCTGAGCGCGAGATGAGGTCTCGTAAGCCCTGAGCTGACCGCGTGACGGCCGGCTGGGCGCACCGTATAGTGCTGATCTCATGGCCCGCCTCGTCCTCAGCCATGGAAAGGTCTCGATGGCCGTCGAACTGCATACCCTCGGAGCGCTGTCCATCCGGAGGGACGGTTCCGAGATCACCTCTCTGCTGGGCCAGCCCAGTGCCGCTGCCCTGTTCGTTTCTCTTTCCATCGAGCGCACGGCGACGCGCGACCGGGTCGTAGGGGTATTCTGGCCCGACCAGGAAACCAGCAGGGCACGCCACTCCCTCAGTCAGATGCTCTACGCGATCCGGCAGGAGCTGGGTGCGCCGTGGGTGGACGCCGAGGGAGAGCGGCTGCGTGTACGTGACGACGTCGGGGTCGACACGGTCGAGCTCGATACAGCCGTAGGCGACGGAGATTTCGATAGGGCGGTCGCCCTGTACGAGGGTGCATTCCTGGAAGGCTGGCACCTGGGATCCACGCCTGAGTTCGAGCACTGGGTGGATGTCCAGCGAAGCCGATGCGCGCGAATGCACAGGGAGGCGCGGCGGGCCTGCCTGGAGCGGCGCATGGATGAGGGTGACCTGGACGGCGCCGTGATCGAGGCGCGCGGCTGGGTCGACAGCGAGCCGCTGGAACCGGAGGGTCAGCGGCGTCTCGCGGAATTGCTGCTGGCCACCGGTCAGCCGGCCGAAGCGGTCCACCAGCTGGCCGACTACCAGGCCCGACTCGGCCGCGAGGAGCTTCCGGCGCCCCGCTTCGTCGAGGAACTCGAACAAGCCGCGCGCCAGGAGCTGCGTGCCGCCAGTATCTCACCGGCTGTGCGGCCCGGCGCCCCCTCGATACCGGCCGGTGCGACGCTGATAGCGCCCCCGGTTCGGGCCCTTCGTCGCCGCCGGTGGCTTGCGCCCGCAGTCGCCCTTGTCGTAATCGGTTCCGTGGCGGTCACGTTCCTCGTGTCACGCCGATCCTCGCCCGATCTTCCACCCCAGCGCGTAGCCGTCATGCCGTTCGACAACCTCACGAATGATCCGTCCCTGGATGCGGTCGGCCGCCTCGCGGCCGATTGGATCACGGACGGACTCGCCCGAACAGGGGTGGTAGAGATCGCGTCGGCCTCCGAGGTACTGTGGGCGCTGGCCGACGAGTTTGCCGACGAAGCGTCCCCGGCGAATCCGGCTGTCGCCCGTGAGATCGGAAGGCGTACGGGATCCGGCACGGTCGTGTACGGAAGCATCTACAGGAGCGAGGAAGAGATCGTCTTCAATTCGGAGATCGTGGACGCTTCCACGGGCACGCTACTCGCCCCGATCAGCGGGGTCCGGGGCCCGATCGCAGATCCCATGCCCGTGATAGAGGATCTCCGCGAGCAGGTGATGGGAGCCCTGGCCACGCATCTCGACCCGGTCCTCGGTGACCGTGTCCGGATGGAGAAGTCGCAGCCGCCTCGTTACGCCGCCTACCTGGCCTACATCCAGGGCATGACTCACTTTGCGCAGCAGGAATTCGGAGAGGCAACCCTCCTGCTGGAGAAAGCGGCCGACCTGGATTCCACCTTTCCTCTGCCCCTGGTCATCTCCGGTTTCGCCGCTTCCATATCCGGATCGTACGCGAGGGCCGACTCGCTAGCCCGGCGAGCGGACGCTGAGCGCGAGCGTCTGACTCCCTACGATCGTCACCGCCTGGACGCACTTCTCTCGACTCTCGCCGGGAACCGCCTCAACTTCTACCGATCACAGAGGGCGGCGACTAACCTCGCCCCGGGTGGCACGGCCAACCTGGGAGCCGCGGGCGGCGCTGTGGCGCTCAACCGGCCGCGCGAGGCGCTCGAGCTCTACGAGACTCTCGATCCGTTCGGTCCGCTCATGAGCCGATACCCTCCATACTGGAGAACGCTAACCAGCGCGTACCACGTGCTGGGCATGCACGAACGGGAGCTGGAGGAGGCCCGGAGAGGAAAGCAGCAGTTCCCGATGTCGATCCTGCCCCGCCTGTACGAGCTTCGGGCTGTTGCAGCGCTGGGAGAGGGTGGGGAAGCGGAACAGCTTGTCGCGGCCCTCGAGGCCATGCCGGCCCAGCCCGGACCCACGCCCGGCAGGGTGATGCAGATAACCGCGATCGAGCTGCGGGCACACGGCGATGCCGAGACCGCGCGGCGCGTCCTGGAACGAAGTCTGTCCTGGTTTGCTTCCAGGCCCCCCGAGGAGGCGGGCCGGCAGCGACACGCGGTCGCGACCTCACTCTATCTTCTCGAGGACTGGGATGCCGCGGAGGAGATGTTCGACGTCCTCGCGGAGGAGAATCCCGGCCAGGCCTATCTTCTTGGCCCGCTTGGAGTGATCGCAGCTCGCCGCGGGGAGACGGAACGGGAGCTTGGGATCGCGCGAGTGCTATCCTCGTTGGCCGCCCGCCACTCGTTCGGCCAGCCTGCCCTGTGGCGGGCGCGGATCGCCGCCCAACTCGGGGATCCGGGGGAAGCCGTGGACCTGCTGCGGCTGGCGCTGGCCAACGGCGCCCGCGTCTTCCCCTATTTTCACAGAGACGCGGACCTGGAGCCGCTCCGGGACTTCGCACCCTTCCGCGAGCTTCTCGAGCCGGTAGGCTGAGACATGGATGACGGGCGCCTGATCGAGCGCTGAGACTCCCTCCGTACTCTCGGAACGTGGACTCTTCCACGATACCCGAGACAGGAGGCCGTCATGAAGATCCGACCCCTCAACCTGGCGATCGTGGCCGCGGCAGTCGCCGCGCTTCTGCTCGCCTGCGACTCGCCCCTTCCGACCGGAGTGGGTGAGGACGTACTGAACGCCTCCCGCGTGCAGAGAAGCGGAACTCCGCAGGCGGTTCCCCTCAAAGGGAGCACGAAAGGAATGGTCGTCGGGATGCACGCGTACGGATCCCCCGGCTGGGACGCGAAGGGCTGCCCGAGCGACGCGTATGCGCTCGTGAATGAGTACCTGGGGTACGGCAAGGCCACGCACCTCGGTCGCTTCTCCATCCAGGGGTCCGAGTGCTTGAGAATGGAGACGCTGCAGATGGCCAACGGGGAGTATACTCTGACGGCGGCGAA
>JAUVTH010000123.1 GCA_030601615.1 Gemmatimonadota bacterium | reverse complement strand
TTCGACCCTGCGGTGGGGCGGGACGTGGTCGACTTCTCCGGCAGCCCGGTCTCGTCTTACACCCTGCTTGAGGAGATCGGTCACGGGGCCAGGCGAATCGCGGACATCGTCAAGGCACTCAAAGGGTATTCGTATATGGATCAGGCCCCCGTTCAATCGGTCGACGTGCGCGAGGGGCTGAACGACACTCTTGTCATGTTGAGCAGCAAGCTACGAGACGGAATCAAAGTGAGTCTTGACTACGAAGAGGACCTGCCTCGCATTCAGGGCTACGGCAGTGAGCTCAACCAGGTCTGGACCAACCTCATCGACAACGCGATCAGTGCGATGGGCGGCAAGGGAGCGCTCGAGCTGAAGACGTATGAGGACGACAATTGGGTCGTCGTCGAGGTCGCCGACAGCGGACCAGGAATTCCGATCGAGGCTCAGGAGAAGATCTTCGATCCGTTCTACACCACGAAGGCCCCGGGAGAGGGTACGGGTCTGGGCCTCAACATCAGTCATGGCATTGTCGTAGAGAAGCATCGTGGGCAGATCTCGGTTGAGTCGAAGCCGGGAGCGACGCGCTTCAAAGTGAAGCTCCCGATCACGGAACCGTCCTAGCTTGCTGGACCGTCACCTCACAACGAAACAACGAAATGGCCAAACCCATCATCCTGACCGTTGACGACGAAGAACACGTGCGCAATGCGGTTGAGCGTGACCTCAAACGGCACTTCCGCAAGGAGTATCGGGTCATCAAGGCGAGTTCCGGTGCCGAGGGGCTGGAGACCGTTCACCGGCTCAAGCAACGCAATGACGCGATAGCGCTTTTTCTTGTCGACCAGCGGATGCCTGAGATGAGTGGCACCGAGTTTCTGGCCGAAGCCGGGGGGATTTATCCAGAGGCGCGAAAGGTGCTGCTCACCGCGTACGCGGATACCGAAGCGGCGATCTCCGCGATCAACACGGTCGGGCTCGACCACTACCTGATGAAGCCCTGGACGCCCGCCGAAGAGAACCTCTATCCAGTTCTGGACGACCTGATCAGCGACTGGGCAGCTACGGCGACCGTTCCCTACGACGGCATCCGAGTGGCAGGCACGACATGGTCGGCCGGCTCGCACGCCATCAAAGATTTCCTGGCACGCAGCCAGATACCTTACCAGTTTCTCGACATCGAGCGCGACGCCGAGGCGCGTGCATTGGTCGAGCACGCAAGTGAGGCTACCTACCGGCTGCCGGTGGTGTTCTTTCCGGACGGGAGCGTGCTGATCGAGCCGAGCCTGACCGAGGTGGCCGCAAAAGCGGGACTCCAGACGCAGGCGACCAAGCCTTTCTACGATCTGATCATTGTCGGAGCCGGGCCCGCCGGACTGGCCGCGGCTGTCTATGGTGCCTCGGAAGGCCTCCACACACTCCTCATTGAGAGGGAGACACCGGGTGGTCAGGCCGGAACCAGTGCGAGGATCGAGAACTATCTCGGGTTCCCCAAGGGGGTTAGCGGCGCCGATCTGGCCCGACGTGCAACGGCGCAGGCTTCACGCTTCGGTGCTGAGATTCTGTCGGCCCAGGAAGTTGTCAGCATCGGCCTCCGTGACCCTTATCGCGTGGTGGCGCTTGCCGATGAATCCGAGCTCGCATGCAAAGCGCTGGTCATCGCGACCGGAGTGTCTCTTCGGGAGCTCGATGTACCAGGAATCAAGGCCGTGACGGGAGCCGGCGTGTACTACGGCGCCGCACGAACCGAGGCGGCCAACTACAAGGGCGAGCACGTATTTGTGATAGGTGGAGCCAACTCGGCTGGCCAGGGGGCTGTCTTTCTATCGCAGTACGCTGACCAGGTTTCGATGCTGGTCCGTGGATCCCTGGACAAGAGCATGTCCAGATACTTGATCGATCAGATCGAGAGGCGTGACAACATCGACGTCCAGCTGGGGGAAGAGGTCGTCGAGGTTCACGGCAGTGAACGACTCGAAGCGATTACGATTCGTCACCGTGAAACCGGCGAAACTCGACGGGAACCGACCCCGGCGTTGTTCGTGTTCATCGGGGCGTCGCCCCATACGGAGATGCTGGGAGATCTGATCGAATTGAGCTCGGCCGGGTTTGTCCTCACCGGGCCCGATCTGTTCGTCAATGGAAAACGACCCGCCGGGTGGAAGCCGAATAGAGACCCCTATCTCATGGAGACCAGTGTACCGGGGATATTTGCTGCCGGTGACGTGCGTCATGGAGTCATGCGTCGAGTAGCCTCGGCGGTCGGACAGGGATCGACGGCCATCAACTTCGTGCACGAGTACTTGAAGACCGTATAGTCAGAAGAGACACTTCGATGGATGAGTGTCATCCGTCTGAACACTGGAGCGAGGGGAGCCATGAAACGCAGCACCCAGGTTGAATATGAAGACGCGTCACCCGAGGTTCGGGCCGTTTACGACGAGATCATGGACACGATGGGCTCACCTGCGGTTCTCAACTTCCTCAAGGCCCTCGGCCATAACCCGCACGCACTCCGTGCGGTTTGGTCGATGCTCAAGGAGACGGTGATCGAAGGTGAGATCCCGGCACTGCTGAAACAGCTGATCCTGTTCAAGGTCTCGATCAACGCCGGCAACGAGTACTGCACGTCGTTGCACGGGCACGCGGCACTGAATCTCGACCCCACGCTGACCTACGACGATCTGGTCGCTCTCTCCGGGGGTGCCTGTACCGCCAATCTTCCACCCTCGTTTCCCGTGGCGATCGACATCGTCTCTCGCGCATCGCTCGATCCCAAGAGCGTCGGGGATCCGGACTGGGATTTTGAGGATCAGCTCAGAGACGAGGGTTTTTCAGACAGCGAAATCGACGAGCTCCTGGCGGTAGGGTTCTTCAGTTACATGATGAATATGATTACCGACACGTACGAAGTCCCGTGGGAGAGTCCTTTTCCTCCACCTTCGGACTGAACTCACTCCGGAAGCGTTTCCCTATGCCGGGCTCGACACGCTCCGCGGCTCGGCGGCCACGTCCGCCACGAGCCCGACCATGAGTCCTACGGCTTCAGCGTTCGAGAGCCCTTCGTCGGCGAGCGAGCGCCAGGTGTAGAAGCCAAGGACGTGACCGACCGCGGATCGCACGAGTCGCTGGGCGTCGCCGCTCACGCCCCACCCGGCCGAGAGTCCTCCGGCCACCTCCCGCATGTACTCCCACAACGGCGTCATCACCTCTGCGAGCTCCGGCACCTCGGACTCGTCCGACAGGATACTCGCCAGCATCGGGGCGCCATCCCGGAAGTAGTCGTAGAGCCCTCTCAACGCCGTCTCCAGTCGGGCCCGGGGATCCGCGATGCCCGTCCAGGTCGCCGGATCGGGTAGAGGATGGTGCTCGTTCCAGTGGGACGAGCACGCACCGAGCATTGCCCGGTCGTCCGGAAAGTGTCGATAGACGGTAAGCCGCTGGACTCCGGCTCGCCCTGCGATCGCCGTGACCGTGGTGGCAGCCGGGCCGACCTCTTCGTGAAGCTCGACGATGGCCTCGACGATCCGCAGCTTTGTGTCGTTCACGCTCATGATGTGAACATATCTGTTTAATTACTCTTGACAAGTGCTATTCTACAGGCGATGGTGTGTCTAGCAAAGATAAACATAAGCGTTCACTACGGCAACGCTCCCGACTCTCTCGGGCACCGGGCCGCACGTCTGAACTGGAGGCCGTATGCCTTACCGCATTACCACACCGCATGTCTTGCCCGTCGTGGTGAGCGCGACCATCGCCCTGGTATCGTGCTCCGCGGAACCTGCCGCCGAGTCCAAGTTGTATCAAGGCGACTCTGCCGAGCTGGGCAGCGGTAGCGTGAGTACCTACGTCGAGATGGATGCGGCGGGCGAATTGCTGTCGATTGGAGTGCGGCTCTCCGCATCCGCCTTCGAGAGCTTCCCTCTCGAACCCGATGGAACGGCTCCGTGCTTCGACGTGGACGGGGACGGCACCGAGGATCCGGCAACGGAGTGCTTCATGATGCTGCGGCGCGATCTCGATCTCCCGACTGCAGCATCGCAAGCAATGGCGCCGTTCGGATACGTCCAGTTCAACTACAATCCCGAGGGCCATCCTCCGCCCGCACCTCCCGTGTACGCGAAGCCGCACTTCGATTTTCACTTCTATCTCGTCGGTCTCGACGACGTTCGCGAGATTCGGACCGGCACGTGCGGCTTCTTCATCGACTGCGACGTTTACGAGCGAGCGCGCGTTCCTGTTCCGGAAAGGTATATGCCGCCGGCGTACATCGAAGTGGGAGCGGCGGCCGGGGAGGAAGGCAATCACCTTCTGCTTTCGACGGCGCCCGAACTGGGCGATCCTCCCGCCGAGTTCACGCAGACATTCATCTTCGGCTCGTATGACGGGCACATTATCTTCTACGAGCCGATGATCGCCGTATCCGAATTCACCGAAGGCCTCGACGAGTGCCAGGACATCGCGCGACCGACCGCCTGGGAGGTCGCTGGCCCGTATCCAACGCGATACTGCATGCGCTACCTGCCGGATGAAGACGCGTATTCGGTGTCGCTGGAATCGTTCGTCCAACGGGACGCCACCTGACCGTCGAGTAAGGGCGGCCTGCTTCCGAGAGGGGTACGAATGACCAACATCATGACGATCGCGCCGGAAAAGGCCACAGGAATCCGGAAGCTCTTCTTTCGCTGGGTGCGAGGTCATTATGGCGGTGTCGTGCCTGGTGTATATCAGGTTCTCGCGGTCGATCTCAAGGTGGCGCGACCAGCGGGCGCTCTGTACAACCACCTCCACCTCGGAAAGTCGTCATTGCTTACCCGCCTGCAGCGCGAAATGCTGGCGACGGTGGTCAACGGCAAGGTGGGTGGGGCTCCGTGACTGGGCCTGCATACGGCGGCGGTTCGTCGCCTTTCCGGAGATGAGCATCTCGGCCATGAATTCGCTACTACCTGGCCCGAGTACGACCTGGACGCAAGGACCCGGGCGATGCTCGGCTATGCCAGCAAGCTGACGGATATGCCGAGCCTCGTGGGTGAAGAGGATATCGAGAAGTTGCGTGAGGGCGGCTGGACGGAGCAGGCGATATGGCAGATCACTGCCCTGGCGTCCTTCTTCAACTTCAGCGGCCGGATGGAAGCGGCCTCAGGGCTACCTCCGGACGAGATACCGGAGAATGCCAAGTTTGCCGAGGCAGGAGGCGTTTGAGTGACGCGGCGCCCGGGGT
>JAUVTH010000149.1 GCA_030601615.1 Gemmatimonadota bacterium | reverse complement strand
TCGTCTGCGCCTCGATCCCCTGGCTCGCGTCCACCACGAGCAACGCCCCCTCGCACGCCTCGAGGCTCCGGCTTACCTCGTACGTGAAGTCCACGTGTCCCGGCGTGTCGATCAGGTTGAACTGGTATTCCCGCCCGTCCGCCGCGCGATACAGCAGTCGGACCGCGTTCAGCTTGATCGTGATTCCACGCTCCCGCTCCAGGTCCATCGAATCGAGGACCTGTTCCTTCATCTGGCGGGTCTCCACCGCGCCCGTGGCTTCCAGCAGCCGATCGGCGAGCGTCGACTTGCCGTGGTCGATGTGGGCCACGATGGAGAAGTTGCGTATCAAGCTCTGCGGCACGGTTACCTCTATTACCTCTGTCGCGGGTGGTTCGCGCGGCGAATATAGCAGGTTGCTGAAGAACCCTGATAGACGCTCATATCTCGATCGTCAGTCCATCCACGGCCGGACGCACGCTCGGTGGAAGACGGTCCTCGAGCTCCGCGTGGTCCAGCCGATGCGTCAGGTGCGTCAGGTAGGTGGTTCGCGCCTCGAGCATCTCCGCCACGGCTACGGCTTCCTCGACGTTGAAGTGGGTCGGGTGCGGATCGCCGAACCACAGGGCGTTGATGACGAGGACCTCGACCCCGCGGAGCAGGGGCACGGCATCGTCCGGCACGCGCTTGGCGTCGACGATCACGGCGAGGTCTCCGACCCTGAACCCGTAGCTTCGGAACCAGCCGTGCGGGAACGCGACGACGTCCAGGTCGAAGCCCGCCGCCCGGACGCGGTCTCGATCCTCGAACGTGATCAGATCCAGACCCGGCACGCTGCTGCCGGGCTCTGACCTCGCGTCCGGTCCCCAGATGTAGGAGAACCGTGCGCGCCGATCGTCCGCGTACTCGGCCGGCACCGAAACCGGGAGCCGCCGATCGACCCGCGTCGTGAAGGCACGCAGATCGTCGATGCCGTGCACGTGGTCTGCGTGCGAGTGCGTGATGAACACAGCGTCCAGCCGATCCACGTGGGCCGCAACGAGCTGCAGGCGGAGCTCGGGAGGAGTATCCACCAGGAGTCGCCTTCCCCCCTCCTCCAGGAGGAGCCCATGCCGGGTGCGCCGGTTCCGCGGATCGTCCGACGTGCACACATCACAACCACAACCCGGTACCGGGACGCCGAACGACGTGCCGGTGCCCAGAAACGTCAGTCTCATGATCTCACAGCGTCTCTACGCGCATGTAGTTCGTGGTGCCCGGCACGTCGAACGGCATGCCCGCGGTGACCACGCAGTGCCGGCCCGGCTCGGCAAGACCGTGGTCGAACGCATACCGTCGAGCCCTGTCCAGCATGCCGTCGTAGGACACCTCCTCCTCGAGGAGGATCGGCACGACGCCCCAGGCCATGGCGAGCTGCCGGTACGTGCGCTCCTTGTCCGTAACGGCGAGGATCGGCACCCGCGGCCGCTGAGCCGCGAGAAGCCGGGCCGTGAACCCGCTCGTCGTGAGCGTGATCAGGAACGGCGCCCCGAGCCGGTGCGTCGCCTCGACCGCGGCCCCGGCGATCGCTCCGGACACCGTGCGGTGGACCCCCGACTGCACGAGGGGCGGCGCGAAGTCGGAAGGGTCCTCCAGGAAGCCGAGCTCGGCCTCGATCCGGCGGGCTACCCGGTCCATCGCCTCCACCGCTTCGGCCGGGTAGTCGCCGACGGCCGTTTCGCCGGACAGCATCACCGCGTCCGTGCCGTCGAGCAGCGCGTTCGCCACGTCGGACACCTCAGCCCTCGTGGGACGCGAGGAAGTGGTCATGGACTCCAGCATCTGCGTCGCCGTGATGCCGATCGAAACCGATTCCCGGCTCAGGCGGAGCACCCGTTTCTGTACGACCGGGACCTCTTCGAAATCCAGCTCCACCCCCAGGTCACCGCGGGCCACCATCACACCGTCCGCTAGCGACAGGATCTCGACCAGGTTCCGGACCGCCTGCTCCTTCTCGATCTTCGCGATGATCAACACGCCCTCATCCACGAGCTCCCGAAGCTCGGACAGATCGGCGGCACGGCGCACGAAGCTGAGCGCGATATAGTCGACGCCCTGGGCGAGGGCGAACGCCAGGTCGTCCCGGTCCTTGTCGGTCAGGCTCGGCACGTGCAGCGCCTTGCCGGGCAGGTTGAGACCCTTCCGCGACAGGAGCCTGCCGTTCGTGCTGGCGCGCGCGGTCACACGGGCGCCCTGCACATCCTCCACCTTGAAGGCGATGCGTCCATCGTCGAACAGGAGTCGGTCGCCCGGTTCGAGCTCGTTGGCCAGGTCTGGATACGTGATCGGGATCGCACCACCCTCGCCGCCGGCATCGGCGTCGTGCAGGGCCTCGAAGGTGTACACCTCACCTCGGTCGATATCGAGTGGCCGGGGAAGAACTCCCACGCGGATCTTCGGGCCCTGGAGGTCCGCCATGACCGCGAGCGGTCGGCCGACTTCTCGAGCTACTTCTCGAGCCATCCGGATCGTGCGGGCCGCTTCCTCGTGCGAGCTGTGCGAGAAGTTGACCCGGACGGCATCCATTCCGGCGTCCACGAGACGGCGGAACGTCTCGGGATCCCGCGAAGCCGGTCCAATCGTGCAGATGATCTTGGCGCGACGAATCACTCAGGCATCCTTTCAGCTTGCTAATGTTCGCGAGCTCGCAGCTCGTCTCGACGAACCGGTCCGGTGCTGTATCAACAAGATAGCGCCGGGAACGATCCCGGCGTCCATCGACAAAAAAAAGGCCCGGCCCCGTACCCACGGGAGCCGGGCCTGTTCGTGCAACTCAGTCAGGCGTGGACCGGCCTGTCCAGCGTGAGCTCCGGTCGGTGATCCAGCAGCCAGCGATGCAGACCCATCAGTCCGCCGAGAGGTACGCCTTCCAGGGCACTCGGTTCCAGGCCCGGAATGATGCACGCGGCCGCCCGACAGAAGAAGTACGTCTTCTGCCTCGTTCGCTGTTCGATCGAGAGGTGCGCGCCACCTGGAATGTCCGGAATCGGCTCGAGCAGTCGGCGGTAGCTGAACACTTCCCGGGGAGAGAAATGAACCGGGACCTGATAGAACTTCCCGTCAAGCTCGAAAGATCCGTCTCCTTCAATGGAAAAACGATACGACATCGCTGTAGCCATAGCACCATCTCCTTACCACGATCGGCGCCTCCGCCCGGAGCAGGAGGCGAGGACATGAGAGGCTTTCGTCTCTATCATCCAGACGACCGTTCGGCCGCCATAGTACCGCGTGTGGGGCTATTCAAGCAAAAAAACCGACTACTGACCGGGTTCCAGGCGCGGCGCGGCGCCCCCGCACATTGGCGAAGCGCAACTGACGGGCCGACTTCCTGGCACTGCTGCCCGCCGGGCGCCGGCCGCACTGAAACCACCCGATATCCACCCCGGAGAAACCCCGAAGCCACAATATCTGGTGTCGCCCGAAACTACGACCGCTAGATGTTGTGGTCAAGTTTCGGGCGTGATCTCATGGCCACGGCTGCCTTGTATCACGAGCGCGTGGTTCCGTATCTTCCCGTGACAGTTTCGTTTTCGTTTCGCCCGCCGGAGGCGCGGAGCGAGCGGGTGGATTATTGCGGAGCAATCGATGGCACGTGAAAAAGGCGTTGTGAAGTGGTTCTCGACGGACAAGGGCTACGGCTTCATTCGTCGCGAGAGTGGTGATGAGATCTTCGTGCACCACACGGACATCGAAGTGGACGGATACGCATCGCTCAAGAACGGCGAGACGGTGGAATTCGACGTTTTTGAGTCCGACCGCGGCCCCAAGGCCCGGAACCTGGTCCCACTCGACATTGGCGCATCCCAGTCGTCCACCGGAAAGACAGCGGCGGACGACAGCGAGCCGGCCCGGGGCAAGGCCGGGGCGGATGGCCCGAAGCGAAGAGGAAGAAACGCCTCGCGTGCCTCGCGAGATCGCCGGCCCCGCAACGATTCTCCACGAGGCGCCGCGGACGGGAAGAAACCACTCGCAGCACAGCTTCGAGAGCGCCTCAAAAAGCGATTCCCGGGCCTCGGAGGCTGAGTCACGAACCGGCTTGGTACTTCTTCAACAGCCTTCTGAATTCCGCTCTTGGAATCGGGCCATCATCGCACTATCTTTCAAGGCTTGAAATGGAACGTGCGACGAGCGGCGCGGACGCTGTACACGATACAAGGGAGACAGACCGTTGGAGATTCAAATCGCGGAGGGCCAGAATCTGGAGAAGGCTCTCCGGCAGTTCCGGCGCAAGGTGCAACGCGCGGGCATCCTGGCCGACATGCGCAAGAATCGCCGGTACTCGAAGCCAAGCGAGGCGAAGCGACGCAAGGCCAAGGCAGCCGAGCGACGACGCATTCGCAGTGCCCGGCGTCGCGAGCAACGAAGCTAGTCCCCGTCTGCCATCGGCGGGCCCGGGGCGCTTCTGGCCTTCCAACCCCGAGACCATACATCTCTGTCATAGCGTGACCGCGCCGGTTCCTCGTGGACCGGCGCTCGTGTCTCCCGCCCGGGTGGCCCCGACATGAGCTCTTCGCTCCACCTGTGTTGGGCGCGGGGCGCCCTGCGGCCGCGCACCGAAGTGCGACCTTCCCTCGACGAACGCGCATTCCGATATGGCGACGGCGTATTCACCACG
>JAUVTH010000077.1 GCA_030601615.1 Gemmatimonadota bacterium | reverse complement strand
GAGGACAGGTTTACGGCACCGGAAAGCCGGGCCACCGCCTGGAATTTCTTGTACCGCCCGGTCCCGCCGATGACTCCGTTCGCGCCGGCAGTCGGAATCGCTCCCGTAATGTGCGTGATTCCCGCGGACCCGTGGGTCGTGGGCTGCACGGACGTCAATCCCTGCGTAGTGAATGTATGCCCTCCACCGAAGTCGAAGGTCGTGGTTCCTACGACCTGGATGCCGCCGTTCGCTTCCCCCACGGGAGAGATACAGTCCTTGCCTGTGCCAACCACGCGATTCTGGGATACGTCCCACAAGTCGACGACATAGCAGACCGCCCCGTCCTCTGTTCCGGGGATCAGGTCGTTCGGGTCGTCCACCGTTTCCTCCGTCACACTTGCCGTACCCTTCAAGCGAAGCACCATCGGCTTGGACGACAGCGCGAAGGCGAATTCCGTGCTCGTGGACTCAGCTCCCGGGGCGCTGGCAAGACTCCCAACCGGATCCGTCGGTCCGGAGTCGCAGCCTGCCAGCAGGATCAGGGCGAGTGAAATCGTAAATCCGTATCTCATAGTTCTTCCTTCCTTGGTGTTTTCCGGATTAGTTGCTCGACATGGTGTTCACGGCCTCTTCGGTCGTCCACATCGCGTTTGCAATGAAGCGGAAGTTCGTCATCGCGGAGTCGAATCCGTTGAGACCCGGCACTTCCGCAGCAGCCGTCGCGTTGCTGACCACGGCGACTTCGAAGCCCTGTTCGAGCAACTCACGCAGATGCGCCTCGACGCACAGATTGGCCGACATTCCGGCCAGGATCACCCGGTCGATGCCCCGCTTGCGAAGCTGAAGGACGAGATCGTTGGTCTCGGGGCCGTAGACCTTGTGGGGGCTGGTTACGACGGTCACTCCGTCTTCGAGGTAGGGCTTGTACTGCTCCAGCCAGTCAGCCCCCGAGCCCTCGAATCCTTCCAGGGAAAGCGGGCTGACCCGGTCGAACATGCCGATGTTGTGCATGAGCACTTCGAGAGGGCCGCCGAACTGCCAACCGTGGTCCGTCGGGTAGTAGTAGTGCGGCGACACGAACAACTGGACACCGTTTTCTTTGGCCGCCTGCATCAGGGCATCCAGGTTGGCGACCGTGTTGTTACGCGTGACGCTCTCTCCCACGACACCCCAGGTCACACCATTCGGGCTGAGGAAGTCGTTTTGCGGGTCTGTGATGACGAGCGCCGTGTTCGAGGCGTCGAATTTCATCCCCGGCTCGGGGAACTGTGCGAACGCATCGGCGGGGGCGAACAGCACCACGGCCACCATCGCTGCGATCAGTCGGCTGAGTTTCATGATTCCTCCTGCGTTGAGTTTTCCCCGTCATGCGGGTCGGGATCCGTTCTGTGGTCCTCGGAAGCTTCGTCGGTCGGGGGAGGGGACCGGCTGCGCAGGAGGAGTTCGATCCTGTCGCAGAGACGGCGGGCGTTGAATGGCTTGGCCAGCACGGAGTTGGCGCCAGCCCTGGCGGATTCACGCTCCATATGTCTCGGGTCGCCCTCACCGGTGATCAGCAGGATCGGGAGATCGCGGAGGATCGGGTCCCGCCGAATGATGCGGCACAGCTCAAAGCCGTCGAGCACGGGCATCACGACATCGCTGACCAGGATGTCGGCCCCGTGGTGGCGAAGATGCTCGAGCGCCTGGCTACCGTTGGCAGCCTCGACCACCGTTCCGATCGATTCACTGAGCGCCAGGACGCAGCGGCTGATGTATCCCCGGATCTCCGGGTCATCGTCCGCGACGAGGAGAATCAGTCGCCCTGAGGGCGCGGGGCTATCCTTCTCCGTCGTGCTTGCCAGCGTCTCGAGAAGATCCAGCTCGAGGCGCAGGGCATCGGACAGGCCCTTCGAGGGTCTGTCATCGCGATCGGGAGTTGCCTGGTCGTTCGCCATGCCCCGAGATAACGGGAGAAACGAGGAAGGTGGTAACAGCTGGGTTGCGGATCCTTATCCAGGCGTGTCCTGACACACAGAGATACGGACTCGCAACCTCAGGGCACTTCAGATTCCTCGGATTGACGGTCTGCGTACGCGGAGGGAGGGACGCCGTACGCATCGCGAAAGCTGCGGCTGAAATGGGAGACACTCTTGAAGCCAACGCCGTAAGCGACGTCGGCGATTGTGCCGCTCTGCGCCTCGAGCAACTGGGCGGCGCGCTCCAGCCGCATGGAGCGGAGTACCTCTGACGGAGTCTGCCCGCAGGTGTCCATGAGGTGCCGGTACAGGCTCGACCGGCTCTCACTCATCGCCCGAGCGAGGGCGCGCACGTCGAAGTCCTCATCGGACATCCGGGTCTCAATCGTCTCCCGAAGCTTGATGAGGAAACGATCGGCGGCCGACTCGGCTGGCAGAGCCGTGGGGTGGAGCCGTGACTCCCGGACGAGGCGGTCACGCAGCCTCTGGCGGCTCGCGATCAGATTGTGGATTCGTGCTCCGAGCTCCGCTACGTCGAACGGCTTCGTAAGGTAGTCCGCGGCTCCTGCCTCCAACGCCTCGAGCCGGTGCTCCTGGCCAGCCCGTGCCGTGACGAGGAGTACAGGCACGTAGGCAAGCTCCGCATCCGACTGAAGCGCCTTTACGAGTTCGAGCCCGCTCATGTTGGGCATCATCACGTCGCTCACCACGACGTCCGGAAGCACATTGCGCGCCTTTTCCAGGCCCTGTGCCCCGTCGCGGGCCTCGACAACACGGAACCGGGGAGCCAGATGACGGCCGAGATATGCGGCCACGTCAGGGTTGTCCTCGACGACCAGCACGGTGGGGATGTCTTCATCGCCCGGGTCTTCGGCGTTCGTGGCGGACCCATCAGAGACGTGCGGGGCGCTGCCGACATCGACACCCTCGATCAGATCTCCAGGACCCCGAGAAGCCTTCGCGCCGGATCCTCCCTCCCGGTCTGAGGACGCGAGCTGATCCTCCGCAAAATGTGCGGATCCCGTGCGAAGCCAGACCGCGAATGAAGCGCCAAAGCCCGGCGTGGCTTCCACTTCCAGCCGGCCGTCGTGGAGGGCGACCAGGTCATGCGCGAGAGCCAGGCCGATTCCCGTTCCTACCGTACCCTCCTCCTCGGACCACCCGGCCCGGTAGAACCGCTCGAAAATGTGCGGCAGGTCTTCGGCGTCGATCCCAGGACCCGAATCGCGGACCGTAACCACGAGCCAGTCCGCATCCCGGTGCTCGAGCGTGACCCGCACAGCTCCTTGTGGAGGCGTGAATTTGAAGGCGTTCGAGAGCAGGTTTACAAACACACGCTCCATCAACTCGGGATCAAAGAACGCGGGAATTGGATCCGGTCCACCGTCAAAGGTGGTCTGGATCTTCCTGCGCTCGGCCAGCGGTTCAAACGCCTGCACGATCTCCCCGACGAATTCCGCGAGATTCTGCTTCGACGCCCGTACCCGCACGGCGCCCGCCTCGAGCTTGGCGACATCCATGAGCTGGTTCACGAGCCGCAGGACGCGGCGCGCGCTACGCAGGCTCAGGTCCACCTGATCGCCAGCCTCATCCGTCATCGATCCGTGCATCCCGGACTTCAGATCCTCCAGTGGTCCGATCGTCAGCGTGAGGGGAGTTCGGAAGTCGTGGGAAATGTTCGCGAAGAAGCGCGACTTAGCGGCGTCGAGTTCCTTGAGGCGCTCCGACTGTGCCTCGATCGTGGCTGTCCGCTCGGCGACGAGCCTGGACAGTTCCAACGTGCGCTTTCGGTGTCTCTGCTCGTACACGCGAACGCCTGCCAGGCCGAGGAGGAAGACCCCGCCTGCCATCGACGCCTTAAACCAGTCCGTTTCGTAGAATAACGGTGTCACCGTCAGTACCGCGGGATGCTCGGCTTCCCTCCACGTCCCATCCTCCCTCGCGGCGCGGACGCGGAACGAATACGTGCCGGGCGGAACGTTCGTGAAGAATGCCGTCCTCCGGTTACCGACATCGACCCACTGCGGCTGGAAGCCCTCGAGGCGGTACTGAAAGCGCAGGTTCTCCGGCGCCAGGAAACTGAGGGCCGTATACGCTATGGAAAAATCCCGTTGGCCTGTTTCGAGGCGAACGGAGTCCGGACGTTCGGGCCACTCGGGAACGATGTGCGGTTCACCTTCGGGGCGAATCGACTCGATCCGCACAGGGAACGGGTTGTCGGACATGTCAATTGCCGTCGGATCAACTACCGCCGCGCCGGCCTGTGTGGCGAACCAGAGCCGTCCGTCTGCCGCCACGATTGCAGGGGATTGGGTGCCGCCGTTCGCCTCACGATTCCGGAGGCCATGCCTTTCCGTATACGCGATGGAGTGCACACTTGCGGAGCGCCCTGCCGCGAAATCGTCCAATTCCGTTTTCAGTACCCAGTAAATACCCCGGTTTGTGCTCATCCAGTAGCGGCCGTGGCCATCGTCGAGAATCGCGTGCACGCCTTCGTCGTACAGCCCGTGCTCGCGACCGATCACCGTGATCTGCAGGCTGTCCAGTGACGGGACGGTCCCGGCATCGGGATCCCATCCGCTGAATTGGAAGCGGTTCAGTCCCGCATCCTCGGTACCGATCCACAGCACGCCATGCTCGTCCTCGTGGATTGCCCGCACGAGGTCACTCGACAGTCCATGCGCCGTCGTGATAGCCTCGATCTGTCCATACGCAAAACGGGCGACCCCACCGCCGTTCGTACCCATCCATATGGCACCGTCCCGCGACTCGTGGAACACGCGGACGAAGTCGTGCGGGAGTCCATCGGCGACGGTCCAGTGATCGACGACCCCGGCGGAATCCCTGTACACCCCGTGATCCGTCCCGAACCACAGTCCCCCCGACCGGTCCTCGAAAATGGCCTTGACCGTGTGCCTGGCGACGTACGGCACGGAGCCGGAGCAGATCGATCCGGATAGCACGCACGCGCCGTAGTTGATGCGGCCGACCCAGATGTTTCCGGACCGATCCTCTGTGATCGTCTGCGCGAGCGTTGGCCCGTCCTCGAGCTTCCGGATGGACCCGGAGTCGTAGATCGCTATGTAATCGCCGATCCCGCCCAGCCAGATTCTCCCCCGCGAGTCCTGCATAATTGCGTACACGTTCGCCCGGGCACCCTCCGGCGGACCGATCACCCGGAAAATGGACGGTTTCAGCCGGTGCAGTCCGTCGGCCGCCATCCACAGACTGCCCTCCCGATCCAACGCCAGGGCGGCGATCGGGAACTCACTGTGAAAGACCTCGCGATCGTCCAGGTAGATCTCCTGCCCGGTAGCCATCCAGCGGTTGCCCTCGGGCGTATCCAGGACGATGACGGGTCCCAGCCCAGTCGCCTCGAGGTCGGGGATCCGCAGAGACAGGCGGCCGTCGACGAAGTCGTAGAGCCCGCGATCTGAAAACACGAGGAAGGAATCCGGGGATACCTGCCGAATGGCCCGGACGACCATCTCGCCACCCCCGGGTCGAGGTATGAGCTCGAAACGGTCCTCTTCCGCGGCCACGAGACCACGGCCCGTGCCCATCAGGAGGGTTCCGCCGGGCGTCTCCCCGAACTCGGTCACCCAGGAGCCCACGACGGTATCTCCGCGGGTCGCGAACGTCGCAGTTCCTTTACTCCACCTCAGAGCGCCGCGCCCGTCCGAGCCGAGCCACACCGACCCGTCGGAATCCCAGAACAGGGTCTGCGCGTTGAGACGAGTCGACATTCCGGGTAGCGGCTCCAGGAATTCGTCCCGGAACAGGAACAGGCCACGATTCGTGGGGAGCCACAGCGAGCCGGCTGTGTCGAACTGTGGCGTGCCCAAGGACACGCCGCGGGCACCCGGTAAGGAAAAGACATCGAAGCGGCCGTCCCGCCATCGAACGAGATAGTCGTATTCGGCGGCCGCCCAGATCGTGCCGTCCGGTCCCTCCTGTACAGAACTGAACCGGTTCGTGGGTAGTTCGGGATTGGTGGAGGTGTTGAAGACGGAGAATGTTGCTCCGTCGAAACGGATCAGCCCATCATAGCTCGAGAGCCAGAGATACCCGCTCTCAGCGTACACGACGCCCGTCAGATGACCCAGCGGAAGGCCGTCCTCGATACCCCAGTGCTCGTGCACCAGCTCCGGGAAGCGATCGACAGCGGACGCAGATAGATCCTGGGCCGAAGCCGGCGGGGGGACGGCCAGCTTCATGGCTCCGGTCGTCAGGAAGAGGACTCCCAGGACCAGTCGTATGCCTCTCGCGACTCCGTCACGCCGGGTATGACGAATACGCTCCCAGTACATTGCGCCCCGCCTCGGAGAAACCCTGCGTGGACGGCGCATGCGACGAACCGCTCAGCACTGAAGCAGTACAAACACCGGAGTGATGACAAGCTTCGGTATGATTCGAGAGAGGATGATCGTTGCATCTCCACTTTGCCCGTACTTTGCCCGAAAGCAGAGGATCACAGAGAATCCTGACCCTGTAATCCTGATCCGAAGGTCGGGAGTAGCTCGCACGTTTCACTCCCTCAGTGCCACGGGTACAATCCGATCGGGTTCTCAGACTATATTGGTATGCTGCTATGTACGGCCTCGCGCTTCCGGGTTTACCGGGCGGGCGGGTCCGCCGGCATCTTCTCCGCCGGAAACGAACGATTGGGCATCGCGACACACCCGCTGCGCTTCGAGGAGACGGACTGCATGTGGCACGAAAACATGCTCGGCACGAGTGGAAACACGCCTCTGGTGAGGATCAACCGGCTCGCAGCCGGCCTCCCGTACACCGTGCTCGCCAAGCTCGAGTACTTCAATCCCGGCGGCTCGGTGAAGGACCGAATC
>JAUVTH010000190.1 GCA_030601615.1 Gemmatimonadota bacterium | reverse complement strand
GACCAGGCCCCGGGACAGCACGTGCTGCGTGCAGAACAGGCAACCGCGCGAGGTGGCCTCGTTACGCCCGAACGAACCGCCCATGTCCACCGGCTTTCCGGTCACCACGGGCGTGTTGTTACGGCCCGGGTGCATCATGTCGTACGTGTCGAACACCCACGCCATCGTTTCGGCGCTCGTGTTCACGTCGGGCGCCGGGATGTCTGTGTGCGGCCCGATCGCGTCTCCCAGCTCGACAATGAATCGGCGCGTAATCCTCCTCAGGTCGTCCTTTGTGAGCTCCTTGGGGTTGCAGACGACGCCGCCCTTGGCGCCGCCGAACGGGATGTCCATGACGGCGCACTTCCAGGTCATCCACGTGGCCAGCGCTCGCACCTCGTCGGCCGTTACGTCCGGGTGGTAGCGGATACCTCCCTTGCCCGGCCCCCTCGCACGATTATGCAGCACCCGATAGCCCGTGAAGTTCCGCACAGTCCCGTTGTGCGTCTCGATTGGAAACTCGGTGATGAGGACGCGCTCGGGACGGACCAGATAGTCCACGAGCCCCTTCTGGTACTCGGGTAAGTAGCGGATCGCTTGCTGGAACTGCTCCTGGGCGATGTGGAACGGATTGAGGTCTTCCTGCACGGGAGCTGTGGCTTCGGCATTCATGGCAGGTCTGCCTTCGTCGAGGTGCACTCGCGGCGAGAGGGATTGGGATCCGACACGTAATCTACACGTGGGCGAGCCGGAGCGGGAGCGGGAGCGGTGGCGGGTTCGCTTCCCGAGCTCGGGTAGATGCACAGTGCGGGTGGGGTCCCCAAACGGCGTGTGCGTTTGCAGGAAGATATCTTCCTGGATCTGCAGTCGACGGATCAGGACCCATCAACTCGCATCGAAAACGCTGCTAAATCGGGTTAGACTGGCACCTTAGCCTGCTGTCGCAACCGCCCAGCGTCTTGCCAGAGTGCCATATATATGGTATTATGTATCCACTATGGCTTCTACAAAGGTGACGTTTACGCTGGACGAGAAGACGGTCGCGCGACTTAACCGGGCGGCCGTCTTCCTTCGTATTCCCAAGAGCCAGGTCGTGCGCGAGGCGATCGGCGAGTACAGCGCCAATCTCGGGCGGCTCAGCGAGGAAGAGCGCGAGCGAATGCTCCGGGTACTCGACGAAGCCCTCGCCTCCGGACCGACCCGACCACGGGAAGAGGTCGTACAGGAGCTTCGTGACATTCGCGAGGCCAGGAGAGGCGGAGGCCGACGTACGCCGTTCGAGGACCGTTGATCGTACTCGACACCTCTGTGCTCATCGACGCCCTGTGTGGGGACATGGATTCGGAGCCCGCGATTCGGGCGGCCGTGAAGCGTCGCGAACAGCTGCTGCTCCCGAGTCTCGTCCTGTACGAATGGCTGCGCGGTCCTCGTCTGCCGCGCGAGATCAAGACCCAGGAGGATCTCCTCCCGGCCAGCGGTGCTCTCCCATTCGGACCCGAGGAGGCTGCCGAGGCCGCGCGGCTGTATCGATTGGTCTCGCGGGCTCGTGGCAGGGAAGTGGACCTCGCCATTGCTGCCTGCGCCCTCGTGTGGGAAGCCGACCTTTGGACGTTGAACGCAGAGGACTTCGAGGACATTCCGGGCCTGCGGGTGAGCCGGCCTCGGTGAATCCGCCCGGCTCGCCTCCGCTGGCTCAACACCGGATCCTCCCGTAACTTCGCTCTCGTCCGTGGCCCCGGGTGGGCCGCATTTCTCTGACTCACGAGAGCCATGACCTCGCAGCAGAGCCAGTCTGCCGTCGCCGGCAAGCCACCACCGCCCCCCGCTTTTCGATGGGCCGTGCTGGTGGTGATCAGCTTCGCGATGTTCGGCAACTACTACGTCTACGACGCGATCAGCCCGATCGCCGACCTGCTTCGCGACCAGCTCGGCCTGTCCGACAGCAACATCGGGTGGCTGAATGCGATCTACAGCTTCCCCAACATCATCATGGTCCTGATCGGCGGAATCATCATCGATCGGATCGGAGTGAAGAAGGGGACGCTGCTGTTCGGTATCCTGTGCTTCATCGGGGCCGCCGTGACGGCCTCGACCGACAAGTTCGCGGTCATGGCCACTGGCCGGCTGATCTTCGGGCTCGGGGCCGAGTCGCTGATCGTCTCAGTGACCGTCGGAATTGCTCGTTGGTTCAAGGGCCGAGAGCTGAGCTTCGCGTTCGGCGTGAACCTGACTATCGCCCGTATGGGCTCTTACCTGGCGCTCAATTCCCCCACGTGGGCGCGCGGAGCGTATGAGAACTGGCAGTGGCCGCTGTTCATCACCGTGGCGTTCGCGACGTTCTGCGTAGTCGGTCCGCTCGTCTACTGGGTGCTCGAGAACCATGCCGAGAAGCGGTACGACCTCGGTGATGTGGGCAAGACGGACAAGGTCGAATGGGGCGATCTGTTCAGCTTCGGTCGTTCGTACATCTGGGTGGTTCTGCTGTGCGTGACGTTCTATTCGGCGATCTTCCCGTTCCAGACGTTCGCGATCAAGTTCTTCCAGGACACGCACGGGGTGAGCCGTGAGACCGCGGGCTTCCTGTCCAGTATCATCACGCTGTTCTCGATGATCATGACGCCCCTGTTCGGAATCTGGGTGGACAGGGTAGGGAAGCGCTCGCTGTTCATGATGGTCGGGTCGCTGATGCTGGTTCCGGTCTACCTCATCATGGCCTATACGTCGACTAACCTGATGATTCCGATGGCGATCATGGGAGTCGCGTTCTCGCTGGTTCCGGCCGTGATGTGGCCATCGGTCGCCTATCTGGTCGAGGAGGCCAAGCTCGGTACCGCATACGGCCTGATGACGATGATCCAGAATATCGGACTGTTCGGGTTCAACTGGATGATCGGTAGCGCGAACGACTTTTCGGGTGCGAGCGCTGCCAATCCAGGAGGCTACGCGCTGGGAATGTGGATCTTCTCCGTCCTCGGATTCCTCGGGTTCTTCTTCGCGTTCATGCTGCGGCGCGAGGAAACGGGCCCCCACGCACACGGGCTCGAGACAATCACCGTGAAGTCTACGCGAGAGGCGGAAGCGCGCAGGTGAGATCGATTCCTGCCGGCCTCGCCCCGACGCTTGCAGCGGCTGTTCTGCTCATCCTGCCGGCATCGGGGTGCGCGCAGCAGGAACGGGAGGGTGAGGGGAGGATGGGCGCGATCACCGACATCGCCGGCATCGAGGTCGGCCACCACACGCTGATCGAACGCCCGACAGGGTGCACGGTAATCCTGGCGCGCGACGGTGCCGTGGGCGGAGTCGACGTACGGGGAGGCGGACCGGGAACGCGCGAAATCGCTCTCCTGGATCCAGTGAACTCGGTGCAGGAGGTGCACGGGATCGTGCTCTCCGGGGGGAGCGCCTATGGCCTCGAAACGGCTGGCGGTGTGATGCGATACTTGGAAGAGCGGGGTATAGGTTTCGAGACGGGCGTCGCGAAAGTGCCTATCGTTCCGGCCGCGATCCTGTACGACCTGCCTGTGGGCGGAAAGCCGGGAATTCGTCCCGGCGCGGATTGCGGGTACGCGGCGGCTTCCGGTGCGTCCGCGGGCCCGGTAGCCGAGGGCAGCGTGGGAGCCGGCGCCGGCGCCACGGTTGGGAAGCTGAGAGGGTTCGGCCTGGCCATGAAAGGAGGGATCGGCACCGCCTCCGAGGCCCTTCCGAGAGGTCTCGTCGTTGGGGCCATCGTCGCGGTCAACGCGATCGGCGACATCATCGATCCCAGCTCGGGCGAGGTCGTGGCAGGCGTGCGAACGGCGGACGGCAGGAGCCTGGCAGACGCCCGCCGGCTGCTGCGGGAGAGTACGGTTCTCGAGAGCAGTTTCGGCGAAAACACGACGATCGGCGTGGTCGCCACCAACGCCACTCTCACCAAGGCACAGGCAACCAAGCTGGCGCAGATGGCGCAGGACGGGCTCGCCCGCGCGATCTATCCGGCGCACACGCCGTGGGACGG
>JAUVTH010000084.1 GCA_030601615.1 Gemmatimonadota bacterium | reverse complement strand
ATCGCCGGCCCTCTGACGTTCTTCGTGGCGGGAGCCGCTACCGGCCGTTCCTACTTCGACAACGAGGGGGGACCCGGATACTGGGTGCAGGACAACACCGACACCTGCCCGGATTCCCCGCAGTACGTGGATCTGTGCACGGCCGGCGAGCCCGCGATTTTCACGCTTCCCCGCGGATCGACGACGGAAGGCGCCACCGATTCGGTAGCGCTCGCCGCCCCCGCCTTCACGCTGTGGGACAGCCGGATCCAGCCATACGGATGGAACGACAATTACCTGTTCACGGGGAACCTCAACTGGCAGCTTCCGCGCGGATCCCGAGTCACGTTCGGCTACACGCGAAACCGGTACCAGTGGTACAGGCGAACCGGCAGTCTCACCTCGCTATACCGGTCCGACAACATGGACGGAAACGTAAACAGCCGAGATGCGTTCACTCTCGGCACGTTTCTGACGCTGGCCCAGTCGCCCACCCAGCAGATCGCCCTCGATGTACGGCTCAGTTATCAGGCCGACCAAATGGAAGAGGGCATCCTGGATCCTGATTGGTACCTCAGCCACCAGTCCTCCTCGTTTGGGTTCACCTGGAGCGATGCCAAGTTTCACGTAGACCCGACCATTGTCCGCCAGGGGCTCAACCTGTTTGACCCGGGAGAGCTCGAGCTCCAGGCCGGGCGCAGCGGGACGATCTTCGAGGACAGCACGGCCGTTTATCCGGGCCGCCTGGAAGATCTCCGGGACAAGCAGACGGTGACCGGCATCGGCGAGAACCTGCGGGCCAACCCGTACGGATTCTACAACTGGTTTCCCATCAGCGGGCCGGCGAACGCGGGGCTCCAGATCAGGTCAGAGGACCGACTGCAGGCCCGGGCGGTGATCGACTGGCAGATCGGAAGGTTCAACCGCCTGAAGCTAGGCGGTGAGTACATGGACGTGGATCTGAGCCGGGCGGACATGTGGCTGTATCGCGGAATCCCCAACGTGAACCTGGCGGCGCCGAAGCGAATGGGCGCCTTCCTGCAGAACCGGCTGGACGTGGGCGACCTGGTGCTCGAGGCTGGAATCCGCCTCGACTACGTTGACCCGAACGTCGATTACCCGCGTGTGCCCGGCTTCACGGGTGGCAACGTGCCCGACAGCCTGCAGGCGGGCTACATCCGGTGGGATTCGAAAGTAGGGGAGTGGGTTCCGAAGTGGGACGAGCCGTGCGGTGGGGTGACGGCCGACAACCCGGACGGAACGTGCCTCTCGAACTGGATACCGGTCTCGAGCAAGACGGAATGGAGCCCCCGTTTGGGCGCCAGCTTCCCGGTGACGCCCACGTCGACCTTCCGGCTGAGCTACGGGAAGTTTGTGCAGACGCCGGCCATCTTCGGTGGCGGGGCCATGATGACGGGCCCGACGGGCGCCTCGCAGGCCGGGCTGTGGGATGCGGGGCGTGACGTTCAGCTCCCGAGTACGCGGAGCTTCGAGTTCGGCTACCGGCAGTTGATCGGGCAGAGCTTCGTGATCGACATCTCTGCCTTCAACAAGAAGCAGCGGCACGCGCTGTCCCGTCGCAGCCTCCCTTACGAGGACCCGAACAATCCCGGCTTGATCGTCTACCAGCGCGTGCTCACCAACCTCGACTTCACGGAGTCCAACGGTTTCGAGGTCAAGCTGGACAAGGCGGTCGGCAATCTCTTCGTCGGGAACGTGTCCTATACGTTTCTCGACGCACGCGGAACCGGCTGGGACCCGTGGACCTACTTCAACCTCACGAGCAACTCCAGCTCGAACCTCGCGTTCCAGACCGGCAAGCCGGTCGATCCCCCCGAGGTGCTGCTCCCGATGGAGTCGGCCCGGAAGCACAACATTGCCGTCACCGGAAGCCTGCGACTGCCGCGGGACTACATGGCCGGAACCACGCTTGGCGCCATTCTCAACGACGTGGGCGTGTTCACGATCCTGTACGCCCGGTCCGGACAGCGGTTCACGAAGTTGGAGAACACCGGTGGGGCAACGATGGTGCCTCCCAGCCGCGGCAGCTCCGTCACTTCCTCGTTCGGCGGTCTGACGATGCCGTGGCAGATCGAGTTCGACATCAGGCTCAGTAAGGGATTCAGCCTTGGGCGCGGCCTGAACGTGCAGGCGTTCGTGGACTGGAGGAATCCGTTCGACATCGCGCGAACCGATTTCGTGTTCGGCGAGACCGGCGATATCAGGAACAACCTGGCCCTGGAACAATGGGCGGGAGAGGCGCTCACGGATCCGCTCCTCGACGGCGATACGAACATCCGCGACTTCGACATCGCGGCGGAGTCGCAAGACAACGCCTTCAACACGTTCATGCTCATGCGGGCCGAGGAACGGTTCGGCAACGGCGACGGAATCTTCACGGTCGAGGAGCAGACCACGGCTTTCACCCAGGATTGGTACCACTTTGGCGGTGAGCACATCATGGCGCCCTCGAACCAGTCGCTCCGCCTCGGCCTCAGGTTGGCTTTCTGACATCCATCCGGAATCAGCGAGGGGAGAAGGCCGATCGTCCCGGTACCTCTGAAACCAAAACGCGACGAAACTGACATGACAGACTCGATCGGACGTGCGCGAATCCGGATGAGGGGCCGTCGAAATGCGGGTATGGTGTTGCTGTTGGCGCTGCTGACAGCCTCCGTCGAAACCTTGATCGGGGTGGCGCAGGAGGTCGACAAGCGTACCCGGGTGAGGGACAACTTCGGCCTGTTTGCCGGACCGCGCGTGGTGCTGTCATCGAACCGACTCCAGTGCACGATCCTGAACGATGGGCTCATCTGCTTCGACAACGAGAGTCCGGACGGGAATGGCGGGTGGTTCCCTACTGGAACGCCAAACGCGTATATCTGGGCTTCGGGATTCCAGATCGCGGGCATCACCGATGCTGAGGCGGGGCCCTGGGCGCTCGACACGGTCGGCGCTCTGTTCTACGACGGCCGCCTGCGAGCACACGGGAGCCACGTGACACAGATCTACGACTCCCTCGACCCGGACGATCTGGAGAACTGGCCTGCCGATGCCTACATCGACGACCCGGAGGTCTTCGCGCCCATCCTCCTGGGCCGGAAGACGGCCTCGCAGCATGACAGCTGGGTGCAGTACTGGGACGGAGACCCCGCCCATACGTCGGAGCGCTCGCATCCCATGGGCGTACAGATCACGCAGCGCAGCATGAGCTGGAGCTATCCGTCGGGCAACGAGTCGGTCATCTACTTCGTGCTCGAATTCGAGAACGTCACGGACGATCCCGACTTCCAGCAACTCAACGAGCTGGCCTACTTCGGGGGAGACGATGCCCTTCCGGACGAGGGTTGGACCTACCATGACGTGTACGTGGCCATGGCGGCGGACAACGACGTGGCCGATTACAGCCAGAACTTCGCGACGGCCATTCTCCCGTTCGACATGACGATCGCGTATCACGGAGGTTTCCGGCCCGCTTCGTGGGAACAATACCCGCCGTCGGTATTCCACCCGCCTTTCTTCACCGGAGCCCCCGGATTCGCCGGAATCAAGTTCCTGAAGAGCCCGCTGGACCAGGACACCGGTGAGGAGATCGGGCTCTCCATGATGTCGGTGTTCATAGGCGGTCAGAACTCGGCGTTCCCCGATCCGATCGGAATACCGCAGGTGTGGCGCTACTTGTCGGGCAATCTCGACCTCAGCCGTGGCGATCCCCCCTGCAATATTCCGGCGGAGATCCAGACCCTGTCTACGGAAACCACCGAGCGCTCGATCTGTTTCGTACCGATCAGGTCGGAAGACATCCGGAGCTACCAGGCCTCGGGCCCGTTCACGCTGGCACCCGGACAGGGCGCGACCATGGTGGTTGCGCACCTGGTGGCTCCCACCGTCGAGACCATGCCCGACGGGACTCCGTCCGGGATCATCGCGTATAGTGACAACAACGACATCAATCAGCCCGGCGTGCCCTCGTTCCACCCGGGTTTCGCGAGTGGCCGCGGCTGCGACCCGAGCGGCCTGAATTGCACCGAGGTGCTGACCGCAGCCGAGAATGAGGTGAACACGATTGAGCGCGGAGCCGGCTGGATCAGCTACGAGGGCCCACCGCCGTCCGGCGCTCTGTACCCGCCTTCGGTCGAGCACCCCTCCAATCGGATCAGCCAGTTCGACGTCCGCGTCGTGCCGGGCAGCCTTCTGGGCCGTGCCCTGGTAGCCCAGACGGTGTTCGAGAACGCCTTCCTGCTCGGCTTCGCGCCGGAACGCCCGGCGTTCTATCTGGTCCCGGGGGACGACAACGTGACCGTGGTGTGGGAACCGAGCGCGACCGAGACCGCAGGCGATCCGTTCTTCGAGGTGGCCGGCGATCCCGAGTCGGCGCTGTACAACCCGAACTACCGGCAGTTTGACGTGGAAGGATACCGGATCTGGCGCGGCACTGCGCGTGGCCGGCTGGCACTCGTGACGCAGTTCGATTTCGCCGACACGCGCTACTACGACTACACGTGCGAGACGGTCCATCCGGATGAGGACGTTGGGGCGGAGGCGATCAGTCCGGAGACGGGGAACCTGATTCCCGTGATCGGCTACGCGGTCGGCGAGGTGTGTCCCGCTACCGAGGGGGAGCCTCTCGTCCGGCTAATCGACACTCAGCTCGTGTTCAATAATGGAGGGCCCGGGGGGCCGCCAGGCGGTGGCGTTTCCCGTATGCCTACCTCGGCTACGGTGGACACGGCCATCCTGGCGGATCGGGACATTGGTGAGGTCCGTCCGCTGCGCGACACGGCCGTACCGTATTCGTACGTTGACACGGATGTAGTCAACAACTTCACATACTTCTATTCGGTCACCGCGTTCGACCTGAACTCGATGGCCTCGGGACCGCACACCCTGCGGTCCGCCATGATCGACCAATCCACGGTCCCCCGGGCGGACGCGCCGGAGGTGGTCTACGCGAACCTGGAGGTGTTCCTCGCCGGCGAGAACGGTGAGCCCCTTGATCCCGATGCGCCGCTGCCGAGGATCGACGAGCTGGCGGGTACGTTCTCAGGGTCCATGCCGGCCACGGACGCAGTCGAGCAAACGTTCCAGCCCCTGCTCGAGCGCCTGCTTCCGACGTTTGCCCTGGCAGCCCGCATCGACAGCGTCGTCCCCGTATTCAGCCTCGGCTCTTCGTTCGGCACGCCCACCGAGGCCGGTCCCGCCGGGGGGGACCCGTTCCACGTCTGCCTGAAAGCGTATCTCTCGGTATCACAGGACGGCTCCGATTCTATGGAAGTGGTAGACATCTACAACCCGTGGTGGGCCAACTTCGGCGAGGAGCCGCTTCCGAAGACGGCCACGCTCGTGGAGCGGGAGGTCGAGTTCGACCCGGAGTCGCTGGAGGCGTTCGGGATTCCGGCCGCAAGCGGAAACGCCATAGCGACCGGCGAATTCAACGAGGCACTGAATCTGAGCGCGGCCGAGGGCTCGCAGAACCGGCGATGGCTAACGGAATATGTCGATCACGGGGGATCGCGCTGGTTCGACGGGACGAGCGAGGAAGTAGCCGATCCGGCGCGCTGCATCCGTGTCGGTCACCGGGACGCGGCCGATACCGTGGGGTCGCCGATCGCCTACACGTCCGTAGAGCCGGGCGCGCCGGTGTCGTGCTTCGGCGGCGACGACTGCTCTCACTTCGAGAAGGTGTGCTTCGAGCGCGCGGCGGGGAAACTGGGTGTGGCATCGGACCTCGAGATGACGTGGCAGGGCGGGACTATCTCTGTGCGCAACGTGACGCACGGCACGGGGGTGCCATTCGCCCCGAACGTGAGGGCTAGCTGGGGCTTCCTGACGACCGACGCGAATGGGAACGGATTGATCGACTGGAACGACTTCAACTACCTGGACCCGGTGCTCGAAACGATCCGGGACGGAGTAGGCGGGGGTGAATGCGGCGGTGCCGGAACGGGTCGATTCAACTGGAATCCGGTCGGACCGAGCGTGGACCTGGTGGAAGCACCGAGTCTCGTTCCGGTCAGCACGGATGGGATTGCCGATGGACAGAACTTCTACGATGGCCTGTCGCAGACGGGTCGGGGCTTCGGCCTCTACATTCACGGAGAGCGTTACATCTTCGAGATGAGCGAACTCCCGGCGGACGGGACGACCTGGACGCTGCGCATGTACTCCGGCGCCGTGACCGCCGACGATGCCTCGTTCGATTCCGAGGACCCCAGCGGTTATCAGTACGTGAAGTCGTACACGGGCGCAGGCACGGCCACCCGGCCGCTCCTGGTTCCAGGACTGACCCTGGTGTGGAGAGTCGAGAGCGCCTCCGCTGCCACCGGTCCGACCGACCTGAGCCAGGTACACACCGTGCCC
>JAUVTH010000078.1 GCA_030601615.1 Gemmatimonadota bacterium | reverse complement strand
CAGGGTCGTGATACAGGTCGTGAAACGCCCCGTCGTACTCGAGGACCCGGCTCTCGCCGCCGAGTCGGTCCGCCAGTTCCCGGCTGGCCTTGGAGCTCACGACACGATCATCGCCGGGAATCTGAAACAGGTACGGTGTGCGGCTCTGTTCGGCCTTGCGCATCATCACGACCGAGTTGCGTCGCATCTCACCCCACAACCGGGAACTCATTCGGTGATGTACCAGAGGATCCCTGTCGTAACGCTCTCGCTCCTCGGCCTGGCGGAACAGGTCCTCGGCGCGGATCCCGTTGTCGAGCGTGAGAGCTGGAGCCAGGCGGTCCGCTAGCCCTCCCAGCCGGAGCTTCCACACCGGCGGCTGCATCGCCAGACCGACGAATGGTGCGACGAGAATCGCGCCCGCCAGATCCGGAAAACCGAACTCCTGTACATACCGGCCGACGACCAGGGCGCCCAGCGAGTGGCCCAACAGGAAGATCGGGCCGGTCGCTTCGCCGTCGCCCGATCGACGACGAAACCGATCGAGATCCAGCAGAAGGCGGTCGAAAGATCGAGCGTGTCCGCGGCGGCCTTGCGAACGACCGTGCCCCCGCATGTCCATGGCACAAAACGTCAATCCGGCCGCGAGGGCGCTGTCCGCGACCCTGTCAAATCGACCTGAATGCTCGCCGATGCCGTGAACTGCGAGAACTCGCCCACACGGATCATCCGGTTCGCGAATGCGGAAGAAGAGCCGCACTCCCCCCGCGCCCTCCACCGTGCCCGTTCGCTCGGGAATCACTGGGTACCCAGCGCCTCGTCCAGCAGTTCGAGCGCCCTGTCCACCGCCTGGCGACGGATCATCCGTCGGTCGCCGGAAAGGTGGTACGTTCTGGACCGGTCGCGCGGACCCGAGATCGCCACATACACGGTGCCCACGGGCTTGTTCGCCGTACCTCCGTCCGGGCCGGCGAGCCCGGTGATTGCGACGCCCCAAGTGGCCCCAGACACCTCTACGACGCCCAATGCCATCTCGCGCGCCGTGCGTTCCGACACCGCACCATCAGCCGTCAGCGCACCCGGCGAGACCGACAGCAGTTTCAGCTTCGCTTCGTTGTCGTACGCGATCACGCCCCCCCAGAACGAGACGGAAGCTCCTGGGATCGACGTGATGACTTTGCCCAGCCAGCCACCGGTGCAACTCTCGGCCACGGCGAGTGTGGCGCTTGTCGACCGCAGTTTCCGCAGTACGTCGGCCGCGACGCTCTGCGGGGATGAACCCGGCGACACCGCCGCGCTCTCTCCCGTCAAGCCTCAGCTCCACGGAAGAGCCGGCGGAACTCAACCAGATACACGAACAGGGACACGGCGGTCAGGACGAGCGCGACGATGAGGCTGATGGTGGTGAACCAGCCGTGCAGTCCCGCCCAGAACGTGTTGAGCGACCCGGTCCAACCATGTTCGATCGCCGCCGTTCGATACGCGATCCAGAGGATCATCGATCCGATAAAAATGTTCTGGGCCAATGCCTTGCGCTTGCCGATCGTTCGTGCGGGAACAACCAAACCGCGGCGGGCAGCGACCGTGCGAAGCCACGTGATGAGCAGCTCGCGGCCGAAGAACACCACGAGAATCCATAGACCGATCCCGCCGAAGAGAGGCAGCTCCCCGAGATCCGGTGACCGCAGCGTGATCAAGTAGAACGGAATCAGGGTCGCGACGAGCAGCAACTTGTCCGCGAGCGGATCCACGAGTTTCCCGAAATCCGTGATTTCCCCGCGGCGACGCGCCAGCGCTCCGTCCACCAGATCGGAAAGCGCGGCCGCCAGAAACACGACGAACCCGACAAGGCGTGCGGAAGCACCGGATTCGAACAGGAGGACCGTCACCACGGGGGCGAGCAGCACTCTGAGTGTCGTGATGGCATTGGGGAGGTTTACGTCGCTGGCCACTCGATTACGCCCGGTTGAGTGCCTTGATGACCTGCTGGCAGATCGCCGTAAGCGACTCCAGGACACCCTGTCCATTGATCGCCACGGCCTCGAAGTCCGACATACCCGACTGGTTCAGCTCGCCTCGGAGCTCATCCAGCGTCGTAGCACCATCAAGGTCACGCTTATTGTACTGAACGACCAGGGGAATGTCCGCGAGACGGATACCGGCGTCCTCGAGGTTCGCCTTCAGGTCGTCCAGCGACTCGCGATTCGCTGCTCGGCGTTGCGCATGACTGTCCGCAACGAACACCACTCCGTCAACCCCTCGAAGCACCAGTCGCCGACTCTCGCGCTGCGGCGCCTGGCCCGGAACCGTATACAGGTAGAACCGCGTACGCACGCCTTGAACCACACCCATGTCCACAGGGAGAAAATCGAAGAAGAGTGTCCGCTCCGGCCCGTCCGTAGGAGCAATCAGTCTGCCACGCGATGACGGGTCGAGACGACCGTACACGTACTTGAGGTTGGTCGTCTTGCCGCTCGCCGCCGGGCCGTAGTACACGACCTTGCAGCCCAGCTCGCCGGAAACGGGGTGCGTGATCGCCATGCGGTCAGGCCCTCTCGATGCTCTCCTCGGCCGCCAGTACCTCTTCCATGCCGGCCAGGATCACCGTCGCCTGCTTGCGGAGCATCGGGCGCTCCTCCCAGGCCAGATAATCCCTTAGAAGGAGCACGTTGTCGACGTCCGGATGGGCCCGCAGGTAACCCAGGGCCGCGAGGCGGCGCAGGGGGTGAGGGCTGAACAAGTCGCTGTGGTGTCTCGCCATCTGGTCCCGCGCCAGCCACACGCCGGTACCGCCGATAGCGGCGAGTCCGAGTACGCCGATGGCAGCGATCTTCAAGGCTCTCCAGACCGCGGAATCCTCCCGAACCACGATCACTTTGTCCGACATCTACATCTCCCGGCGTCCGCTGAACGCCTCCGCTATGGTCACTCCGTCCGCATACTCCAGGTTACCACCTACAGGCAGGCCGCGTGCCAGGCGGGTCACCACCAGACCCGGAAGCGCAGCGACCGTCCGGTGCAGATAGGCCGCCGTGGCCTCTCCCTCTACACTCGGATTCGTGGCGACGATCAGCTCCGTCACCCCTTCGCTCAAGCGCCGCATCAACGACGCGATATTCAACTCGTCCGGCCCCACTCCGTCGAGCGGCGACAGGTGACCGCCCAGTACGTGATACCTGCCGCGAAACCGCCCGGAAGCTTCGATCGCCGCGATGTCCGATGCCTCCTCGACGACACACATCTGCGCCGCATCGCGCCTCGTATTGCGACAGAATTCGCAGGGCGCCTCGCTGCTCAGGTTTCCACACTCGTCACATGGTCTGACCTCGGCCAACACCCGGTCGATGGCGCCCGAGAGACGGCGCGCGTCCTCGGGTCGCGTCTTGAGCAGGTAGTACGTCAGGCGCTGAGCTGTCTTGCGTCCGATCCCCGGGAGTCTGGCAAACTCACCGATGAGTGTCTCGATCGCCGACACTCAACCACCCAGAAGCGAGCCCAGGTCGGGAAGCGGCATACCACCCGTAGCCTGTCGCATCTCCGCCTCGAGCCGCTCACGTGCCTTCCCCTGGGCCTGGGAAATCGCTGCCAGGATCAGATCTTCGAGCATCTCCAGGTCGTCCACGTCTACAGCGGTCGGATCGATGCGAAGTGAGCGGACACCGCCCTTACCGTCGGCCGTCACTTCCACGAGTCCGCCACCCGCCGAAGCCGAAAACAGCTCCTTTTCCAGTCTCTCCTGGATCTCGGCGAGGCGGGACTGCATCTGCTGGCCCAGCTGCATGAGCTGCTGTAGTTGATTCAGGTTTTCCAAGAGTCGTCACTCCTCGGTCAATTTCAAGTCGAGTATTTCTACCGCCTCGCGGAGCCGGGGATCCGTCTCGACGAGGCGCTGAAGCTTCAGATCCCTGGCAGACTCCGCCGTGATTCGTTGCCGAGAACCGCCGTCTCCCAATCTAAACCGCAGTTCACCCGCCTCGATCCCGAGACGTTGAGCGAGCTCGGCGCGCAGAGACGCCGAACGCCTGGCGTCACCGAGAAAGTTCTCCAGGTCTCCAGCGAGGCCAGGTGGAACTTCCAGAGCCAGCTCTCCGTCCGAGAATCCTGCCACGGTGGCCCCGCGGAGTCCAACGAGCCGGCCGCCTGGCGCCGAACCTCGCGCCGCTTTCAGGGCATCGGCCCACACAGTCCGAAGATCGAAACCCGCGGTCCCGCCAGGGGCAACAGAGGCATCCTCCTTCTCAGATTCCTCGGGCTGTGCCGGCTCGTCGCTGGCCCCGGTAGGATCAGTGGCTTTCGATTCACCACTCGGAGGCCGCTCGGCGTCCGGTTCTCGGCGCGGGCTCGCGCGTCGGGAGGGCTTCCGTCTGCCCTTGGAGCTGTCGCTCGCACGGTCTGCTTCCGGCCGAGAGCGTTGCTCCGGCTTCCTCTCTTCGGCGCCCAGGGCTCCCAGGAGCTCCCGCAATTCTACGCTGCTGTCGAGACTGGCAAGGCGGAGCAGGAGCACCTCGACCTGAATCCGGGGCTGAGCGCTCCGCCGGAACCGACCCGCCGATTCGAAGTCCGCCGTGGCAACGAGCAGCCGCAACAGTTCTTCCTCCGTGAAGCGCTGTCCGCTCTCCGCGAGCGTCTTCCGGGATTCGGCGCTCAACTCGGCCGGATCGCTCTCCGGATCCAGGCGCAAAGCCAGAACCGCGCGGAGCGTGTCTCCCAGGCCCTGAACAAACTCCGCCAGGTCGTATCCCTCATCGAGGAGAGCCTGGACGAAGGGAAACACGGCGGCCCGATCACCCGCGCGGACGATGTCGAGGAGCTCGACGAACCGCTCCTCTTCCACCAGACCAAGCATGCGGCGTACGTCCTCGGCCGACACCGTGTCGCCGGAGAACGAGAGTACCTGGTCGAGGAGCGAAAGCGCGTCCCGGACGCCTCCCTCCGCCCGTCGGGCAATGGGAAGCAGCGCGGCGGAATCTGCCGAGACTCCCTCCTGCTCGACCACGCTCTCCAACCGACCCATGAGGTCGGAAACCGACACGCGGCGAAAGTCGAATCGCTGACACCGGGAGAGCACGGGAGCCGCGCTCTGCCGGATCTTCTGCGGTTCCGTCGTAGCGAACACGAAGACCACGCGGGGCGGAGGCTCCTCGAGGATCTTGAGGAGAGCGTTCCACGCTTCGCGTGTCAGCATGTGGGCTTCGTCGACGATGTACACCTTGTAACGCTTCTCGTCCGACGGCGCGTACATCGCCCGCTCCCGGAGGTCGCGGGCGTCGTCGACTCCCCGATTGCTGGCAGCGTCGATCTCGACCACGTCGAGGGAGGTCCGGCCCAACCAGATGCTCGTGCAGGACTCGCAGACGCCGCACGGCTCTCCGTCCTGCCGCTCGGAGCAGTTGAGCGCCATCGCCAGCACGCGAGCGGCCGTTGTCTTCCCGATTCCGCGCGGACCGCAGAACAGGTACGCGTGGGCGGCGCGCCCCGTCTCGACGGCCACGCGAAGCGTCGAAGCGACGTGGTCCTGCCCGACGAGTTCGGCGAAGCGACGGGGTCTGTAGGTCCTGGCCAGCGCGGTTCTATACATGACGGCCAAGCTACCCTGCCGGAGCCGGGCTCGAAAGCGGTGAGAGCACCTGCAGGCACGGCGTGGGCGAGGAGCCTGTCCGAGTAATGGGGCGAGTCGCGTTAGGAGCGCCACAGGGCCAGATCCTAGGCGGTGTCCCGAAGACATAGCCATAGCTACGTCGAGGGGCGCCAACGACAGAGATGGCCCTGTGCCGCCCTAACCCAAAGGGCACAGAGGCGGACGAAGATACCCCAGGCGAACCGTGGCGACCTTTACACGCTTACCGCTGCTACCTTCACGGTCCTGACGGGATTCACGCGCTCCGGCCCCACGGGCCTGGGGCGCAGCGAAGGTATGGTGGTCCCCTGACGGGGTCAATCGACGCGCATCAGAAGGCTGCTGAACAAGTACAGCAGGTCGCTCAGCGGGCTGTCAGGGGTCGGTGGCGTCAAACGCTCCCGGAATGTAGGTCACTTCCGGATCGCCATCCGGCCGCCACGTGAAGGCGATGATGTCGAACCGAAACGAGGCGCCCACTCGAGGGTGCCGGCGCATCCAGGCGGCGGCTGTGCGCCGGATGTTGCGGCGCTGAGCCGGAGTCACGGCCTCGGAAGCAGGTTGGGGACCCGGGCGCCGCGTCTTGACCTCCACGAACACGACCTGGCCGCTTCGAATAGCGACGAGGTCAATCTCGCATCGTCCATCCCGCCAGTTCCTGTCGAGAATCCTGTAACCGGCCCGGGTGAGCAGATCCGCGGCGAGGTCCTCTCCCGTTCGTCCGAGGGCCGCAGACTCACGATGCCCTTGCGCGGCCTTCGACGCGGTCGAGCGTCGGCCCGGTTCTCCGCGGTCGATCATACCGTCCTCCGTTGCTAACTGATGAAGCCTCGTGTCCTGGGGTCTCGAGGAAGGGTATGCGAGAGGGTCAACGCGGGATCAACCGGGAAAGGAAAGCACCAGCGCGTGATCGCGACCAGACCGGCAACCTGTTAGAGCTGAAACTGAAGTCCTTCGCTGGCGAGCTGGATCGACCCGTCGTACCCACTCTCAGCGATGAGGCCCGCCACGTCAGAGGTCTGCCTGAACTGCGGATAGATGTGTGTGGCAA
>JAUVTH010000150.1 GCA_030601615.1 Gemmatimonadota bacterium | reverse complement strand
GAACTGTCCGACGCAGTCGTCCGACTCATCGGCCAGAGGGAAGGTTGGCCTGGCTACTAGTCGGGCGCTTTATGTCTCACCTCGGGCGCTGACCGCCAGGCTGCGCGAACGGTCACAGTCCGGCGAGCAGCGCTGGGAGGCATGCTTACTCGAGTGGAGAGCAGGGAATGATCTTTCTGCAGATTGGCATCACTATTGGTGTCGTTATTGGGGCGTTTGCCGTCTATCTGCTGATCGTGGCCTTGATCCCTGGCTTCTCGGTCCCACAGCAACGCCTGGAAACAGCGACACACCCGCCCCAGGAGAGGGACACTGAGCGACTCGAGCCAAGGAAGGACGTAGCTTTCGAGGTCAAGGGAACGTCACTCAGTGCGTGGCTATACCTCCCGGAGGGACGTTCAGCCCCGGTGCCCTGCATCGTCATGTCGCACGGTCTGGGAGCCACCAGGGATGCGGGTTTGGAACCCTATGCGATTCGTTTCCGGGAAGCCGGGTTTGCCGTCCTCGTCTTCGATTACAGGCACCTTGGTGGAAGCGGTGGTGAGCCTCGACAGCTGGTATGGATCCCGTACCAGCTCGAGGACATGTCAGCAGCTGTCGAGTACGCTCGAGGTCTCGAGGAGATAGATCCGAATAGGATAGCTCTGTGGGGCACCTCCTTGAGCGGAGGCCACGTCATCGTGACTGCCTCAATGGACGACAGGGTCTCCTGTGTATCCGCGCAGTGTCCGCTATTGGACGGTGCCGAGACAGGAATTGCGGCCTTGAAGATAGAAGGCATCAAGGCGAGCATCGGGCGCGCTCTCCGAATGATACCTCACGGACAGCGTGATCTGGTCAGATCCTGGCTCGGTCTCTCACCGCACAGGATTCCTCTCGTCGGAAAACAGGGCACCGTTGCCGTGCTGCCAGATCCGGCTGCATGGGACGCTCTCGGGCAACTCGCCCCCGATGACTTCGTCAACGAGGTCTGCGCTCGTATCCTCATTCGGATGGACAAGTACAGGCCCGTCAGGTCCATCGGCAAGGTGCATTGCCCGGTCCTGCTTCAAGTGACTCACGACGAGATCTCATTCCAGATGAGCGCCATCAGGAAGGTCGAGGAGCGATTGGGGGAGCTCGCGGAGATCATCCGCTATCCAACTGGTCACTTCGGCATCTATCTGGGGAGCAATTTCGAGAAGAGTGTGAGCGACCAGCTCGAGTTCTTCACGAGGCACCTCAGACCGCTCTCGTCGTAATTCGCTGGCCCTCTATTGCCCAATTGTCCCGCCAATTTGCGTGTCAGCTGTCACCCAAAGTTGCGCGACAGGTATTCGCTCGCCAAACTAACCATCGGCCCCCCGCGTCGTCCCCGTCTGATCCCGTGGTGCATCCCGGATCCGGGGCTCTGGATTTGCTCGCAGGAGGCATCATGAAAAGCCATGTTCCCCGTCCAAATCGTCACGCCGGATTCTCTTTCCTCCTGACTGTCGCGGCGGCTGTTTCCGTGTCCCTTGCCCAGGTTTCGTGGGCGGTTGCGCAGGACGTGGTGGCCGAGCCAGCGACTCTGACCGAGGGCGCGACGGTGGAGGGAGTCACTGAGTACGCTCTTTCGAACGGGCTTCGCGTCCTCCTCGTCCCGGATGCTTCGAAGCAGACCGCTACGGTCAACATCACGTACTTCGTCGGGTCCAGGCATGAAGCGTACGGTGAGACGGGGATGGCTCATCTTCTCGAGCACCTCGTGTTCAAAGGGACGCCAGACCATCCGGACATCCCTCAGGAGCTGACGGAGAGGGGGGCACGGCCGAACGGTACCACCTGGTTCGACCGCACCAATTACTTCGAAACGTTTACGTCCACGGATGAGAACCTCGAGTGGGCCCTTGACCTCGAGGCGGACCGCATGGTCAACAGCTTCATCTCCGGAGAGGACCTGGAATCCGAGATGACGGTCGTGCGCAACGAGTGGGAGTCGGGCGAGAACAGCCCGTTCGGGGTGCTGATGAAGCGCACCCTGTCAACGGCATATCAGTGGCACAACTACGGTAATTCCACGATCGGAGCCCGGGCGGACCTTGAGAATGTGCCCATCGAGCGTCTCCAGGCGTTCTACCGCAAGTACTACCAGCCCGACAACGCGATGCTGGTGATCGCGGGGCGGTTCGAGCCCGACCGCGCGAAGGAGCTGGTGATCGAGAAGTTCGGGGCGATTCCACGACCGGACCGCGTGGGAGAGAACATCCTGTGGCCGACGTACACCGCCGAACCCGACCAGGATGGCGAGCGGACTGTGACTCTGCGTCGGGTCGGGGACACGCAGCTCGTGATGGCTGTGTACCACATTCCACCCGGATCTCACGACGATTTCGCGGCGGTCGACATTCTGTCCAACGTCCTCGGGGACGAACCATCGGGCCGTCTATACAAAGGACTCGTGGAAACGGGCAAGGCGGCGCGAACGGGTGCGTTCACGTTCATGCTGAGGGAGCCGGGCGCGCTGCTGACGTTCGCCGAGGTTCGTGAGGACGGGTCCCTGTTGGAAGCGCGGGCGGCTCTCGAGGACGTCTTCGCCGACGTGGTCACGAACCCCCCGACGGCCGAGGAAGTCGAGAGAGCCAGGGCCTCGTTGCTCAAGCAATTCGATCAGACCGTGAAGAACTCCGAGCGACTGGCACTCAACCTCACCGAGTGGGGCTCGATGGGAGACTGGCGGCTGTTCTTCCTGCACCGCGACAGGATCAAGGAGGTTCGTCCCGAGCGGGTGCGGGCCGTGGCCGCTGCCTACCTCAAACCCTCGAATCGCACGGTCGGCCTGTTCATCCCGGTCGAAGAGGAGCCCGCCCGAGCCGAGATTCCGGAGATGCCGGATGTGATGGCGCTGGTCGCCGGGTACACGGGCTCAGAGGAGGTCATCGAGGGAGAGGTCTTCGATCCGTCGCCGGCGAACATCGAGTCGCGCACGACCCGCATCGAGCTCGAGAACGGCTTCGAGATCGCCCTTCTTCCCAAGCGTACGCGCGGTGCGACTGTTGCCGTCTACCTCACGCTTCGGCACGGGACGGAATCGACGCTCATGGGCCGGGCGACGGATGCGAGTCTGGCCGGCAGCATGTTGATGCGCGGTACGGCGACACGCACGCGCGAAGAGATCTCGGACGAGATCGATCGTCTCAAAGCCCAGGTTTTCGTCGGTGGCGGGTCGAATTCCGCGTTCGCCCGCATCGAAACCACGCGCGAGAACCTGATTCCGATCCTCGAGCTTGTAGGAGACGTGCTGAGGGAACCGGTGTTCGACGAAAGCGAGTGGCGTCTGCTGAAGGAGGAGCGCCTTGCCTCGATCGAGCGCCAGATGTCGGAACCGACCGCCCGTGGGAGCGAGGCGTTCACTCGCCACATGAACCCCTGGCCCGAGGAACACCCGTTCTACTCCGCGACGTTCGAAGAGCGGGTGGAGCGGACGAACGAGGCGGATCTCGCGGCGGCACAGCAGTTCCATTCGCAGTTCTACGGCGCCCAGGACGGGACCATGGCGATCGTGGGTGACTTCGATCCGGATGAAGTCCGCACGGTGGTGGAGGGATTGTTCGGATCCTGGTCGGCGGAGTCGGAGTATGTTCGGATTCCGCGGCCGTACCGCGACATCGAAGCCGCAGATCTCTCGATCGAGACGCCTGACAAGGCCAACGCGTTCTTCCTTGCCGGGCAGGCGATCGAAATGGGAGATGAGCATCCGGACTATCCGGCGCTCGTGCTCGGCACCTACATGCTGGGAGGTGGCTTCCTGAACTCTCGCCTGGCGGTCCGCATCCGCCAGGAAGAGGGGCTATCCTACGGAGTGGCAGCGTTCTTCTCTGCGAGTCCGCTGGACGAGAGCGGTTCGTTCGCGTCGTATGCGATCTACGCGCCCGAGAACGTGGAGGCCCTCGAATCGGCGTTCCGGGAGGAGGTCGCGCGGATGCTGGACGACGGCTTCGAGGCGGAGGAAGTACAGGCGGCCAAGGACGGCTGGCTCGATTCACGTGACGTGTCTCGTGCCCAGGATCGCGAGCTGGCTACGTCGCTCTCCGGCGGTCTCTTCCTCGATCGCACGTTGGAGCATGATGCGGAGCTGGAAGCTCGAATCGCGGACCTGTCCGTCGACGAGATCAACGAGGCCATGCGCCGGCACATCGATCTCTCACGGATCACGGTCGTGAAAGCGGGCGATTTCGCGGGGGTAAGCCCAGACCTGGAGCTGGTCCCCTAACAGGTATGGAAGGGCCAGATGGCTGCAGAAGTACGGCGGGTCGCGTTACGAGCGCTGGTGCCCGCACTTGTAGCAGCGGCGCAACAGATGATGATGCGACGCCACGGACCGGGCGAACCCCCCGTGGCTGGATATAACGCTCTATCTACTTGAACGACATGTGATTACGGGCCTATCCGTCGCAAATATCCTCTGGCACGGTGCTCGCAACGATGCGGGCAAAGCGTCTTCGATTAGAGGACGGCATTCGGATTGACTGGCGGCTGGTGAGAAACGTGCCGGTCTCGTCGTTTCACGGCGGTTTCTCCAGAAGACCGCGCTATCGGGAGGAAAAACGCATGTTGGCACCCTTCAAAGCCCTGTGGGCGGACGAGTCCGGTCAGGACCTCGTCGA
>JAUVTH010000080.1 GCA_030601615.1 Gemmatimonadota bacterium | reverse complement strand
CATCGATGTTGCCAGCCAGGTCTCGATCCAGGTCCGCCGGACCGAGGCTCCCGACATACGAGCCGTCCGGCCGGATCAGCAACTGGCGGCCCAGCACGTCGCTCGACACTCCCGTGACCAGAGCTGCGGGCTTGTCGGTGGCGAGAAGATCGAGGAGCTCGATCCATACCGGATCGCGCGCATCGTGACACCGCAGGAGCACGTCGATCTCGCCGCCGCACGACAGGCCCACGCCCGCCGCCATTGCGTCGCTGATTCCGTAGTTGACGATCCCGGGCTCGCCCGCTGGAAGCCGGGCCAGGAGGTGTTCGCGCAAGTCGGCTTCGACGCAGCCTGCCGATATCGATCCCGCGAAGGACCCGTCGGCCCCCACAACGAAGCGAGCCCCCGGCGGCCGCGGCGCGGACCGCTTGACTCCGATCAGCACGGCCTCGCCCCACGGCTGATCCCGGTTTACCCAATCTGAGACAGTGTCTCGAATCTCCCGAAGACTCATGCATGCAATCTAGGCAAACCCAGCGCCTTTCCGCACGATCTCCTTGACGGCCCCTTCCGCACCAACCACGTTGGCGCCCCACCGGCCGCGGCCGACCGGCTTCCGTCAGGAGAACGCATGTCGATCAGTCTGCATCGAGCTTTCGAGGTCCGCAGGCCCGTCGAAGACGTGTGGCGTTTCCTCACGGACCCACACCGCATCGCCGGGTGCATGCCGGGGGCACATCTGCTCGACATCGTGGAGGATACCTTCGTCGGAGAGGTGGACCTGCGGTTCGGCCCAATCGGGACGACGCTTTCGGGAGAGGCTGGATTCCACGAGCTCGACGCGGGCGAACACACGGTGCTGATGGCCGCTTCGGCGAAGGAGATCGAGGGCGATGGCACCGCAGACCTGCGGATGCGGAGTCGTCTCGCGAAACTGGACGGAGCGGGCACTCATGTCGACGTTCAACTGGGCGTGCGATTGGCCGGACGGCTGAACGGGCCGATCCTCAGCCGGGTCCTCGCTGGTGCCGCGGAAATCCTCTTCCGGCGCTTCGTGTCGTGCGTCCGGGCGAGCCTGGAAGCCGAGGGCGACTGCAGGAGAGACTGATCGGCCGGACAAGGTTCTAGACGCTGTCGCGTAACTCTCGCACCTGCCCGTCGGGCTGGACCACGATCATTCCCGATGTCACCAGAGTCTCGCCCGACTGCCCCTGGGCGATGACGACACGCTCGCCACCCATGCGGCGGGCCGTCTCCAGGGCCTGTGTCGCCCTGGCGAGAAGCGCGTCGGCATTCGGCATCGAGGGCTCGAACCCGGCGATCCCCGCGCTCAGCGTGATCCTCCCCGACCACGGCGCCGGCAGGGAGCCGATTTCCTCAAGAACTCGAACGGCGAATTCATGCCCGGAACTCAGGGTCTCCCCGTTCAGGAAGACCACCAGTCTCCGGTCGTCCCGCCTTCCGTACATATTGGACGCGCGGGTCTGCGTCTTCAGGGCCTGCACGGCCACTTCGAGCGCCCGGCACGCCTTGCTCTCGCCATACATCTCGACGTACTCGTCGAATCGGTCCACTTCGAACAGGACGACGGTCAGGGGCGGGCGCCTGCGAGCGGACTCGAACAGCTTCTCCAGAAAGTAGTGGAGTATCTCGCCTTTCGGCAGATCGTCGGAGCACGGCTCTTCGGCAGACTCGACCTTTTCTTCACGGCGGGCGAACCACCACTGCCGCTCCATGCCGCTGCCGAGCGCGACGGACGCCGTCACGGCGATCACTACGCCCACCAGGTTCCATTCCGGCGGGCGGGCGGCCATAATTGCCGCGAACAACTCCGCCATCACGACCATGGCCGACGTCCAGGCGAGGCCGAGCAAGGCTCCGCGCCAACCAAGATACCGGGTAAGCAAGAAGACCGGGGCAAGTCCCAGCAGCCAGACCAGCAGGCCCCAGACCCCGACCTCGCCGTGCAGTGCCAGGCGCGCCACCGCCGCGACCGCCGGTAGAAAGGCAGCCACGAGGAAGGCGTGCGACGGTATCGACAAGAGCCCGCTTGAGCTCGCTCCGCGGTCCGGTGCGCTCACTCCAGCCACTCTAGCCACTCTAGCCGTCCGACCCCCTCACGGCGCGTATTTCTTCCGTGAGCCGCGGGAGGACCTCGAACAGGTCCCCTACGACGCCGTAGTTCGCGACTCCGAATATCGGCGCTTCGGCGTCCTTGTTCACCGCCACGATCACTCCGGCGGTACGTATCCCCGCCAGATGCTGGATCGCTCCGCTGATGCCGACCGCGAAGTAAAGACCCGGTGACACAACCTTGCCGGTTTGCCCGACCTGTTCGGAGTGCGGGCGCCATCCTGCGTCAACGACGGCCCGGCTGGCGCCTAGCGTGGCCTCTTCTCCGAGTGCATCGACCAGGTCCTCCAGGAGCTTCCAGTTGTCCGGATCCTGTAGCCCCCTGCCCCCCGCCACCACCACAGGCGCCTCTCTCACGTCCAGCGTCTCCCGCTCGGCCTTCTCCAGCCCCAACACCCGGGTCTTCCGCTCGACGGCCACCGAAGCCAGCGCTTCCACCGTGCCGGCCCGCGGGTTTTCGCTCGCCGGAAACACGTTCGGCCGCAGGCTGATCAGGGCCGGCGATTCAAGGAACCGGAATCGTCCGTAGGCCTTTCCGCCGTACATCGGGCGCGTAACGACGGGCTGGCCGTTCTCGACCTCGATCTCCGTCACCTCCGAGGCCAACGCCACATCGAGCCGGGCTGCGACTCGCGCCGCCAGGTCCTTCCCCTGCGCGGACGCCGGGAACAGGATCGCGCCCGGGGTGGCTCCGGCGACTGCCGACGCTACCATTTCGACAGCCACGTCAGGGTTGTACAGGCTGAGGCTTTCGTCTTCGGCTACCAGGATTCGATCGGCACCGTACCGGGCCAGGTCAGACGCCGCCTCGGTCGAACCCGGGCCTCCGATGACGAGAGCCAGGACCTGTCCCTGCATCTGGTCAGCGATGCTTCGCGCCGCCGCGACGACCTCCCCGGCGACCGGCCTCAGGGCTCCGTCGCGCGTTTCCGCAAATGCCAGGATATCGGCCATCAGAGCACCTTCGCTTCCTCTCGAAGTCGACGCACGAGCTCCGGAACGGCCTCAGGCCCCTCCCCGACGATCTGTGGCTCCGGACGCGCAGGCGGCATCGTCAGCTCCAGCAGCTCGATCTTCGGAGCGCGCAGCTCGATATCTTTTTCTTCCAGTGGCTTGCGCTTGGCCGCCATGATCCCCTTGAGACTCGGATAACGGGGCTCCTTGAGACCTTTCTGGGCCGCCACGACTCCGGGGAGGTCGAACTCCACGATCTCGTGCCCTCCCTCGACCTCTCGCTTCGCGGTAGCCACGCCGTCGTGGATCTCGAGGTCCACGACGACCGTCGCGCACGGGAGGCCCAACATCTGGGCGACCATGGCGGGGACTTGCATGTTGTCGTCGTCGATGGCCTGCTTGCCGAACAGAAGCAGGTCGTACTGCCTTCCCGAAACCTCGTCCGCCAGCGCCCGCGCGACGGTCAGGCCGTCTACCGAGCCTTCCGACCTGAGCAGCACACCGTCGTCCGCGCCCATGGCCAGTGCGGACCGCAGGGTCTCTTTCGCGTCATCCGACCCGACGGTAATCGCCGTGACGGTTCCGTCGCCGGCCTCTTCCTTCAGCTGGAGTGCCGCTTCAAGGGCGATCTCATCGTACGGGTTCAGCACGAACTTCGTGCCAGATGGGTCGATCCCTCTTCCGTCCGCCGAGACCCGCACGCGCGCCTCGGAATCGGGGACACGCTTGATGCAGACTATGGTTCTCAATTGGGTACCTTCCGTCTTGCAGATGTAATAGGCGGGATCCGCCCGGATCAGTTTACCAGTTTCTCGATCTCGCCGTCTGATATGCAGTAGAGTCGGTACGAAACGAGGTCGATCAGATCGTCCGTGACCTGAATCGCTCCCTGAATCTGCGAACGGTCTTCCCCGTCCTCGGGTCTCTTGATCCGCAGTTCGACGAGCCTGGAGGCGAGCCACAACAGGAAGTCGTGCGCCACGTCACGGTGCTCGCGATCCCTGTCGGGCTCTCCGTTGTCGGCCCGCGGCAGCCAGGCTTTGACAAGGGTGAGGAGCCCCGGAAACACCATTTCGGTCAGTTCCCCCTCGTCGCACAGCTCCTCCTGCGTAAGTTGCTCCCAGTTGAGCTCGTTCCAGTAGAGCTCGCAAGCTTCCTCGAACAGGTGGCGTCGCGCGGCCGGAGCGGTCGGCCGAAGTACCAGGTCGTCGGGGTCCAGCTCGCGCTTCACCTGGCGGCGCAGCGATCGCACCCGCTCCTCGACGAGGGTCCGGGACGCGAGATCCAGCTCTCGGGTGTTCTGTCCGTCACTTGCCATTCTTCCGCCCTGCACCTGTGGGTTCAATGATCACTGTCCGTTGCCGTGGTGGAAGATGCGACCGGCCTCACGGGGGAGCAAGCAATCTCCTCGTGCCGGCGCGGGCGCACTCACACGGCTCTGCCCGTCCGGCAACAAACCGACACCGCGCTTGCCGATATCCGGGCACGGCGTCTAGGAGCCTGTCCGAGTTATGGTGCGGCCGCGCACAGGGGTCTTACGCGTGTTCAGCGTAGGAACGACGACGAGTTGTAGCAGGGCTACGGCGAGGAGGAGAGACACCCGATCAACCGCGTAATCCCCCTGTGCCCTTCGGGTTAGGGCGTCACAGGGCCATCTCAGTCGTTGGCGCCCCTCGACGTAGCTATGGCTATGCCTGCGGGGCGCCGCCTATGATTTGCCCCTGGGACGCTGCGAACGCGGCTCGCCCCATAACGCGGACAGGCTCCTCGCATCCTCGGGGAGTCAGTTGCAACGCCTGAAGAGAGAGACGTGTTAAGAGTGTTGCGAGGGCGACGACGCAAAGCCTCGATTCGGCCGGGCCTGAGCCATAGGACTGCAACCAGGTCCGAAAGGGCGACATGAGGTCCGCCGAGAGCCTGGCGGAAGAGCAGACGCTCGTCCGTCAGGTGCAGAACGGGAGCGAGGACGCATTCGGGAGCCTCGTTGATCGCTATCTCGACGAGGCGTATGCCATCGCCGTATCGGTACTGCGCGATGCGCACGACGCGGAAGATGCCGTTCAGGGCGCTTTCATTCGGGCGCTCGAGCGGATCGACCAGTTGAAGCCGGGCAGTCCGTTCGGACCGTGGTTCTACCGGGTACTGCGATCCACGTGCCTGAACCTGAGGCGCCGGGAGGCCCTCAGGAGACACGAAGAGATACCGGTGTCGGCGGCGGGCGGCCCCGACCCGGAGAAGGACCTCCAGCGGGAATTGACTCGCGAGCGAGTGGTGATCGCCCTCGGCGAGTTGCCGGAAATGCAGCGTCTTGCGGTCACGCTCTACGACCTGGAGGGCTACAGCCACCAGGAGATCGCCGGGATCCTCGGGATCGCCGTGGGTACCTCCCGGGCGCATGTGCACCACGCCCGCCGGGCGCTACGAAGACTGATCGGCCCGGACGTCGGACCGGCAAACGCAGAAGATGAGGATACGGAGTAGACGTATGAGAAACGACAGCAAGTGGCCGACGTGGCTGCGCTCGCTGCGCCCCGATGATCTGATGTGGCGGCGCATGCGGCTGGTGATCCTCGGTGAAGCGCGGCCACTCCTGGCCGCTCGCAGGGAGAACTGGCTCGACGCGATCGCAGACTGGGCCACGATTCTCAGCCCCGTGGCGGCTGCCGTCACACTCATTTTCGCAGGCCTGGCTCTCCGGCACGCCGGTCAGATGGACCTGGAGGAGAACCTCGCCACTGCACCCGCGGTGGAAGACCTGGTTCGCTCGCACGAAGCGATCCCATCGACGTTCGGCCGGGACAGTCTGCGCGATGTGGACGTGCTGATGATGGTCCTGTACGAGCCGGCGCCATGATGAGAGCCAGTCGAGGACGAGCCGCCGTCCTGCTCGGACTCATGTTCGCAGCAGGGCTCGCCGTGGGACTGGCAGGCGAGAGATACGCACTGCACATGACGCAGGATGCGGGCGACAGGTCGCATCGGCGTGAAGGCAGGAGCACGATCGAACGTTTCGCCGATGAGCTCGGCGTGACCCCTGAGCAGCAGGCTGAGATCGATCCGATCCTGGCCGAAACACGGGAACGGATGTCGGCGGTCTTCGACCAGGTGCGACCGGAGTGGGAGGCGGTCGTGGATTCGGCTCGAGCCCATATCGAGGCTGTGCTCACATCGGACCAGGTGGAACGCTACCGGGCGCTGTTGGAAGAGCAGGAGCGGGAGCACGAGGCCGAGCAGGAGGAAGACGCAGAGTCGGGTGACAGCTCCGAGTGATGCGAGCCTGTGAGCATCAGAGATGGCAACGATCCAGCCGAGGCGATCCCAGACAGCGGAGGCGATGGAAACCGGGTGGTTCAGGGATTCGATTAGGAACGGACAATGTCTAACAGTGGGTCGAAGCGAGTATGAGCAGGTTGTTGACGAACCCGGGGTGGTCGCGAAGCGGATATAGTGCCCCTCGGGGCGGGATACAGATAACGAGGCGTCCCATGCGAGACTCGATGCGGGTGGTGCTGGCGGTTCTCCTGTTGCTGGT
>JAUVTH010000130.1 GCA_030601615.1 Gemmatimonadota bacterium | reverse complement strand
CGAGCGGCCGACTCTGGCTCCCGCTTTGCACCTCTAGCGAGCGAAGGCTGGGAGCGGCGTTGCCCGGGCCGCACGCGGGAGCACTTCTAAGAGAAAAAGCCGGTCAGTGCCCCGGAAGCGCCCTCCCGGCCCTCACCACTCTTCACCACCACTTTCCACCTTCCGGAATCCGTCACTCCTCAGTCGTACGCTTGTCCGGTTGTCCACTCGGCCGACGCGTATAGATCGTTACGAACCGCATTCGAGCTACGAGCAGGCAGTCTTCACAGTCGTCCGCCAGTTCCTCCCGCATGATGGGGTCGGCGCAGACCTCATAGCCCAGCTGCGTGTAGAGCTCGATCGCTTCTTCGGCGCGCGGCCGATCCGCCATGAACCGCCGCTTCCAGCCATCGGCGATGCGCTCGGGATCACCTTCCAGTTGAGCCTCGGAGAGCACCCTCTTGGCCTCTGCCTCCACGAGCAAGCCGAGCCGGCGCAGATCCTCCCGCTGGGGCGAAGTCTCCGGACTCGAACCGGGACGGCTGTCGGGCACGGTGTCGTCCAGCGATTCAGGCTCGCGCGACTTCGAGGGCACGGTCTCCGCCTTCCTCCGCGAGCTTCTCCAGCCGGCGGCGCCCGAGGAGTGCGGCGCCGAGGGCCGTCGTGAACTGCGCAAGATCGCCCTCCGGGACATTCACCTCTGCCTGCAGCTGTTCGCGGACCACTCCGATCATCTTCTCGAAGCGCAGGATGCCCCCGACGAGCGTGAACTCCGGCTCCATCTTCACCCGTTTCATGAGCTGCACGGAGCGGCCCGCCAGAGAGGTGATCGCACCGTGCATGATGTCCGCGGGGGCGGTCCCCTGCGACAGGTGATTGATCACCTCCGACTCGGCGAACACCGCGCAAACGCCGGAGATTTCCACGGCATCCTTGGACGTTGCCACGAGCGGACCGATCTCCTTGGTCCCGTACCCCATATAGCGCGCCGTCTTCTCGATGAACGCGCCGGTGCCGGCGGCGCACTTGTCGTTCAGCCGGAACGACTTCACGCGGGCGCGATCGTCCAGGCGGCTCGCCTTCATCGTCTGACCGCCGATGTCCAGCACCGTCCGCGTGCCGGGAAACAGGAAAGCCGCTCCGCGGGCGGCGGCCGTGAGGTCCGTCACGTGCACGTCGCTCAGTGCCGCCTGGTGACGGCCGAACCCCGTGGCGACCACGTAATCGACATCGTCCGTGGACAGACCCGCCTCTGTCACCGCCGCGTGTTGCGATCGCTCAGCCACCTGTCCGAGCTGGAAGCCGGTAGGCTCCATGGCGCGGCCGACGATCCGGCGATCCTCGGAGAGGACCACGGCCTTGGTATACGTGGAGCCCACGTCGATGCCGACCGTATAGCTCATGGCTGCACCTGCCTCTCCCCCGCAGGAACGCGGCTCGCGAGGATGTGGTCGAGCCCGAACAGCGCGGCCCCCAGGGCACCCATGTAGTGAGATTCCTCACTGACGTTGACCTTCAGCCCGAGCCGCTCGTTCAGGGTGTCAACCATTGCCACGTTTCGGGCCACGCCGCCGGTGAATGTCACCTCATCGTGGATCCCCACACGCCTGAGCAGACCGGCGGACCGCCGGGCGATGGACTTGTGGACGCCCAGCAGGATGTCCTCGATCTTCTTTCCTTTGCCGAGCCACGAGAGCACCTCGGACTCGGCGAACACGGTACACGTCGTGCTGATCTTGACCGGCCGCTCTCCCCGCAGGGCCGTCGGGCCCAGCTCCTCCAGCGGGATGTCGAGGGCGCTGGAAGCGGCGCCGAGGAAGCGTCCGGTTCCCGCCGCACACTTGTCGTTCATGCAGAAATCGAGGATCTCTCCGTCGGGGGACACACTGATCGCCTTCGTGTCCTGTCCACCCATGTCCACCACGGTTCGGGTTCCGGGGAACATCTGGACGGCTCCACGACCGTGACAGCTGATCTCCGTCACCTGGGTGTTGCCGAATGTGACCTTGTAGCGACCGTAGCCCGTTCCGACGACGTACTCGACCTCTTCTTCACGGATGTTGCCGGCCCGAAGAGCTTCTTCGAATGAGGACTCCGCAGCGCGCATCACGTTGGCGCCCGTATCCGTCAGTGCCCGGGCGACGATGTCCCGATTCTCGTTGATGACGACCGCCTTGGTCTGCGTGGATCCCACGTCCACGCCGGCCGCATACGCCATGACGCTCTCCTTCTCGAATGGGTTCGTTCTATCTGATCGCAGCCCGCTGCCGGCGGGAAGCGAGGCCTTCGAAGTAGGCGTCGATACGGTTCTTGAGCTGAGCCTCCGAGACGACCCTCCGGTCCATCATGTCCGACTCGATGAACAGCGTGGCCACATCGCGGGATTCCATCAGGTCTCGGCGGCTGTCTGCCAGGCCCGTGGACACCGTTCGGCAGCTCTTGATGGGGTGATAGACGACACCATCAGCAGCGTAGTCGTCCACCATGTCAGACAGGATCTGCGTCTGGAAGAACATGGCGTCCATCGCGTCGCGCACACTCACCAGCAGGCCCTCCGCCAGGCTTTCGAGAGGACGTTCCAGGTCGTACTGGAAGCCCAGGTTGGACCCCCCGGACGCGAACCACAGGTAGGTCGAGTTCACGAACGTGCCCCCGGGTTCCGTGAACAACTCGTTGAACCGGCGGAACAGTGGATAACACGGGACGCCGACGAAGATGAGCCGGTACAGCTCCTCCGCGAGCGTACCCAGGCCGGCGGACGCCTTGTACTCCATCTCCTCGGCCAGTTCCTTGAAGTACGCCGCGCCCTGCTCGGTTCCTCTCAGCGCGTTGGCCACGCCGAGGTAGATCGTCCCGTCCGTGAGGGCGTTGAAACCGGCCGGGCGGCTCCGGTTCAACTCCAGCACACGCTTCCATCCCAGGCTCATGGTGTTCGCGTAACCCATGTTCTCGCGAAGCCGGTCGATATCGAACGCCACGCCGCTCACCTTCTCGCACAGCTCGATGAGCTCGGTCAGCTGCGCGGCGACATACTTCCGGTCGTTCTCGAACGAAGGGTCGCCTGGCCAGGTCTGGCCGCCCGCCTGCCGGGTTCCGGGGATATCCAGCGTGAACGTGGGCGTTCCGTACATGCGCTCCCAGATCTCTGCCCACTTGATGTAGGTGTTGCACGCGTTCGTGTTCACCGCGATCGCCGGGCTGGGGATGCGTCCCATCGGGTGAGCGCCCCGGCGGAGTTGCACTGCAACGTCCGCCTTGACGTAACCGCAGATGTCCGGGGAGTAACCGTAGTCCTCGGCCTCGTCCAGGTACTCGTGCGCGACCCGGCGCACGGCCGTCTGGAGCGAGTTGATCTCCGGAAACACGATGGGGAAATCGAAGGTGCGGAGCAGCTCGGCGAGGCTTCCCATGACGAACACGTAGGCGCCTCCCCGTCCCTCGGCGGCCGCCACCCCGAGTCCCTCGAACCACTCCCGGAACAGGTCCGCGCCGTCCCGGTTTCCGCGACCGACGATCGTCTCCGCACTGCTTGATGGGCTCATCTCAGTCACCGTCTCAGTCGAACAGGATGTTCTCGAGGAAGGTCTCGAGCTGGATCTCCAGACCGTCGAAGCCCGTCATGTTCTCTTCGAATTCGCTTACGAAATAGGGGATTTCTTCCCGCTCCAGGGCCTGGATGTAAGCCACCTGCTCCTCCAGCCCCGGCTCGCACATCTTGGCCGCCGTGATGATCGCCGCCTGCGCATCCGCCGCCCGAATCCGCTCGAGCAGCATTTTCTCCTTGGGCTTGCGCAGGTCGTGCTGCACGGGGCTGTAGGAAGAGCTCTCCAGGTACGCCGTGGCCAGATTGAGCAGCGGGTCTCCGTCGGTCGGTACGTCCTCGAGGATCCACCGCAGCCCGATCAGCAGATCGTCGTCCACGACGTAACACGACCGGCCGATGGAGCGAATCAGGTCGAGCGGCGGTTGCTCGCAGAAGCCTCCCTCGTAGACCACCCGGAGCTTGTCCTGCCGGCGCGCGGGACGGTCGGCGATCGCTGGCAGAACGGCCTTCAGAAGCTCGTTGTGCTCCTCGCGCGGGATCATCCCGCCCACCGCCACCAGCACGTAGGCTTCGTCGGCCGAGATCGCCCACGGCGTGTCCCGCTTCGTCGCGTAGAGCTCTCTGAGGAGGCGCCGGTTCTCGTTGAAGACTTCGAGTGACCCACGGATGTCGTCGTCCGAGACGCTGGTTCCGGCCACGTCCTCGACCGTCTGCTTGAGACGGTCGTACTCGTCTCGCAGGTAGCTCGTGGCGTGCCTGGAATTGGCATTCTGGGGGAGGTAGAGGATCTGGCACGGGTACTCGAAGTTCCGCCCGAACACGCCGGCCAGGTTGCGGGCCGCATCGCAGATCGGGTGCGTGACGAACATGTCCAGCTCGACCGCCCCGCTCAGCGCTATCTCGAGCGACGTCTTGAGGATCGAGCACAGGTACGATCCGAAGCGCGAGTCGGCGTGGACCGCGTCTACGGGAGCTCCCCGGATCTTGAATGGCAGGAATCCGGCCGCGTGGGCGATCTCCTCCGGGAAGTGCACCTGGAAGTGCCCGAGAACCTTGCCGCCGGCTTCCCGCCAACGCTTCACGGTCGGGTACTCCTCGTCCTCCAGGAGCTCGCGGCACTCGTACAGGACCTGATCCAGCGGTTTGTCTCGCCACTCCGGGAACACCTCGACTCCCGCTCCAGGCCGCTGGCTCATTGGTGCCTCCACTCCGGTCGCCGCTTCTCCACAAACGCCTGCAGCCCTTCCAGTGCATCCTCCGTTCCCATGAGCGCGTCGACGTAGAGAGCACCGGCCAGGTCAAGTGCGACGCGCACGGTCCCCGCGTCACCGGCCAGCATCCGCTTGCCGATGCGCAGCGCCGCCGCGCTGTGCCGCGCCATCTTCCGCGCGGTGTCGACGGCCGCGTCCTCCAGCTCCGAATCGGGGACCACGCGGCGGACCAGGCCTTCCCGCTCGGCCTCGCTGGCGCTCAGCGCATCGCCGCCGAGCACGATTTCCGCAGCC
>JAUVTH010000256.1 GCA_030601615.1 Gemmatimonadota bacterium | reverse complement strand
TTCGCGCACTGCGCGGCCATCGCGGGCGCCCACGACTCCGGCCACAGAGGAAAATCGAACGAGATCCACTTCAGAGACCCGGAAAACGCGTAGTTCTGCCGCAGCAACTTGCCGCTCAGGCTGTTGAACTGCCGACAGTGCTGACACAGGAAGTCCGCGAACTCCATTATCACTGCCGGGGCATCCTCAGCCCCAAGCGGCGTGCCGGAAGCCATCTCCGCGACGATATCACCGCCCGCCAGTTCGACCGGCGCGAGGTCCGGGGCGCCCTCGGATCCTCCCGCGTTCATGAGTAGATAACCGCCCACTACAACAACGGCGCCTATGAGGATGTAGAAGCCTCTGCCGCCCTTACCTTTCGCATTGGCCAAGATCAGCTCCTTGTCGAGCGCCGGCTGGGACGACTATCATCGGCCCCGGCGACCGGCCACCGGGGGACCGCAACCTCAGCCGGATAAGATAACACGACTAGCGATTCGCGCGACCGCCAAGTTCGTTGAGGAGTGCGTGGCAGATTGCTGAAGAACCCTGATAGCCGATGCCTGCCCCGCCTGAGGAGGGAACGAACCATCTCCTCGTGGGTGAAACGCGGGCAGGCGGAGTGGAAATCGGCACTCGAATGACAGCTGAGTTTCTGAGACGGTAAACCAGATACCCACCGGGACCGATTATTCATGGGGTTTTCGATATCGAAGCGGTTGTTCCTGACGTGGTGCGGCGCACTGATCCTGGCGCTGGGCGCGTGCGGTGATGACGACGCAACGGATCCCGGTCCACGGGGAGACTTTTTCGTCCGGACGGTCAGCTCGGGAGACGAGCTCGACTCCAACGGATACGAGATCCGCGTAAACGACATCTTCGCCGCGACCGTCGGGGTCAACGACAGCGTGGAGTTCTCGAACCGCGCGGTAAGCACGTACTCCGTCGAGCTGACGCAGGTGGCGGACAACTGTAGTGTGGCCGGAAACAACCCACGGCCGGTGCTCGTGATCGCCGACTCCCAGACCGGGACCACGTTCGAGGTGACGTGCGTCGTCACCGCCGGTGTCCTCCAGGTGGTCACCACCACGACCGGTGAGAATCCCGACGACGGATACACGCTCGCGGTAGACGGTTCGGACGCCGGCACGATCGGCGCCAATGACACGGCCCGGACGGCTGACCTGGAGACGGGAGAGCACACCGTGCGGCTGGGGGACATCGCCCTGAATTGTCGCCTGGGCGGCGACCCCGAGCGTACGTTGACGGTGCCGAGCGAGGACATGGTCGAGACGAAGTACGAGGTGTTCTGCACGGACCGCGTCGGGAATCTGCGGATCATCACTTCGACCACGGGCCTGTTCCCCGATCCGGATGGCTACGAGGTCGTCATCGAGTTCGGAGGTCCGATTCCCATCGGATCGACGGACGTCGTGACCGTGGGTTCGGTCGCGGGTGGCGTGACCCGTGTCCAGCTACTCGAGTCCACCGTAGCCGACAACTGCTCCGTGGAGGGCGAGAATCCCCGAACGGTGAACGTTCCGTCCGGCGGATTGGTCAACACGTTGTTCGACGTGACCTGCGGAGCCCCGTAGAAGCAGATCGTTGAAAGACCGGGCGGCCTCAGCGCGCGAGGACGAAGACGAGGACGGCTGCGAGCAGCAGGGTGATCGCCGCCAGAGCAGCAAGCTGGAGCCACTCCGGGATGCGTGGCTTCTCGATCTGACCGACCCGCTCCAGGCGGGTCAACAGGTCGGTCGACCACGCGCGCTCGATCTCTTCCACCATTTCCCGCCAGGCCCCCTCGTATCCGCGGTCCACGCGGACCATCGCGGCGCGCCAGTCCTCCGCCGCGGTGTGCATTTCCGAGTCGTCCTGGTCGGGGTGCCCCGCCTCCAGCTCGGCGATCCGACGACGCAGCTCGTTCTCCTGATCGCCCAGGTCACCGAACCTCTCCCACAGCCGGTCGAACGGACCCTGCATGCGCTCCAGCAGGAATGCCCTGCCGGCCTCGCCGAGAGCCAGGTCCCGGTCGCCGGTGAGATTGACGCCCCGCGAGGTCGCTACTCGCTCGAGCTCGTTTTCGTAGACGTCCGCCAGGCGATCGGCGGCCGTCGCCACGGCAGCGCGCGTATCCTCCCGGAGGCCTCCAGCATTCATGGCCTCGATCGCCTTAACAAGGCTGTACGCCCCACCGGCGGCCGACTTTCGCAGGAGCAGCGGACCCAGGGCGATCTCTCCCAGCTCCTGGAAATGAGTCTCGAAGAAGCACTCCCGCATTCCCGCTCTCACCTGCAGCTCGCCCGGCACGTTCGCCGCAGCGCGCTCGGCAACCTCATGCAGCGAGCCCGCCGCGAGCGAGAAGGGCGGCAGTTCGGCCTGCGGAGGGGGTAACACTTCACCGCGGCTGAACAGCTCCAGGGAGCGGTTCTCGGTCTCGGGCGGCGGCTCCTGGGAGGCTGCGTACAGGACGGCCCCGAGCTCCTCCGGGAACAGGTATCGGACGGTGAGAGACGTGCCCGTCTTTCCGAGCACGAGGTAGTCGTCGTCCCGTTCTCCAGCATCGGCTTTTTTCGCGGGACGACGACTGGCGGCCCGGGCCGGCCAGGCAATCGTCAACTGACGGTCGCCGGAGAGCAGGTACAGCGCCCGCCGGGTCACGGCCGCAAGGAAGAGACCGCCTACCTTCTCGTCTTCGACCTGGCCAGAAACCGCGCACCCGGCTGTAAACAGCACGACCTCGTGTCCGAGCTGCCTGACGATGCGGCGGCGCAGTTCCGTCAGGTCGACCCGCTCCGTGAGACGCTTGTACAGCTGGTCCAGCTCCCGCGACGTGCCCTTGATCGCGAGCGTCGCCCGACCGGCGAACAGCAGCAGCATGCCCTTGCGCCGTGACAGCCAGAATACTTCGCCGTACGGGACCATCAGCTCGTCGCACAGCAACGCAACGCCGGCCACCGTCACCCGAGCTCCGCGGCGCACGCCGCTTCCCTCGACGAAGACGTCGGTACGCAGGGACTGGCTGTTCATTCCGCCAACATTCGCATCACGTGAGACGTGTCGCTCAGATCTTCGACCACCGCATCGGGATCGTGCCGTTGCAGATCCTCGACCGTGTGGCGGCCCGTAGACACTGCCAGCACCCGCGCACCGTTTGCGTGGGCGCACCGGATGTCGTCAGGCGTGTCGCCCACCAGAATGGC
>JAUVTH010000037.1 GCA_030601615.1 Gemmatimonadota bacterium | reverse complement strand
GACGCCGGCGACTCGGAGCGGTAGATCAGGAACGTCCCCGATTCCGGAATGTCCAGCTCCTTCCAGATCCTCAGCCCGCACTTCTCGGCCACGCGCCGGGATGCGTGATTGTCCGGGTGAATCACGGCGACCACGTGCTCGAGATCCCGGTTCTCGCGACCCCACCGAAGAACGGCACGCGTGGCCTCCGTGGCAAGACCGTTGCCCCACGCTTCCGGGGCCAGGTGGTAATGCAACTCGGCATCGACCGATTCGTCGATCTCCGTCTTGAGGAAACCGATGCGTCCGACGAGCTCTCCCGTCTCACGCAGCTCAGCCGCCAGGAGGCCGTATCCGCGCTCGTCGTAGTGCTCCGAGATGTGCTGCTGAATTCCGTCTCTCACTTCATCGAGCGAGGGAGACCGTCCGCCCGAATACCGGACCACCGACGGGTGAGAGAAGATGTCGGCCAGCGCTTCGGCATCCTCTTCCCTGAGCGGCCGGAGCCACAGCCGCGGGGTCTCGATTCGCATGACCATCTCAGCAGGGCTGCCGAACAGCCCTCATCTCGCTTGCCCCATGCCTTCCCAACTCGACATCGGGTCGGTCGACCGGACCCGGTGCATGCCATGCCCCTCGAACAGGTCGAGAGCCTCCTCCGCGTCTTCGGTGAAGTCTGATCCTCCCGGAATGACTACCGAGGACATGCAATCCTCGAGGATGTAGACCTTGCCGGCGAGTTCCGGATCGCGCGCCTGGATCGCCGTGAGGAGATCGTGCAGAGTCCAGGCCACGCAGTGGCTGGCTGCCTGGCCCGCCACGACCACGGTGTCGAACTCCATCAGGCGCTCGAAAAGAGCGAGGTTCGGAGAGGCGATCCGCTCATTCCCGGGGCCCAGGGTGACCTCCGGGCTGAAGACCGAGTAGTTCTCGGTGAGTGGCGTGCCCCCCTTCACCTCGAAGCGCGCTGCCGTCTGCCGGGCGATGCTGTGGAAGAAGACGGCCTCGTCCACTGCCGACACGAGAGAGTGCCCGATGCTCCCCAGCATCGCGTGATACGGCCATACCATCAGCGGATAGCGACCTTCCGTGACGCGCCGGACGTAGTGGCAGGCGTACCTCTCGAGCCACTCGGCGTCGCCCCCGGCCAGCGAGTCGGCGACTGCCGGGTTCGGGCGCCAGCGCCCCTCCTCGACGTCCGCCAGGGTGATCTCCGTCTGACCGCCGATCGGGTGCTCGCCCTTCTCGTCCACCCAGAATACGGGGTGGAAAATCTGCAGGGCAGTGTGCGTGTCCAGCGTGGCCGTGATCTCCGTGAACGCGTCCAGGTTGCGGTAGATGAACTGGCAGAGGCGGTTGTTGTCATCGACGGCCCCACTCCCCGAACGCCCGCCGACGAACAGCTCGTAGCCCGGAATGCAGAACGTGTTCTGACAGTCCACCAGGAGCAGGCCGATCCTCAGATCGTCCTCCGATGGATGTCCGATGCCGTGAATCGCGGCCCAAGCTTCCGCCTCGGGGGCGCGGACAGCGTAGTCCACGCGCCAGACTTCCCCCGTTCTGAGCCCATCGAAATGTGCAGGTATCGGCAGTTCAGGCACCTTGTGCCTCCGCATCGAGCCGAGTGAGCAGCTCCCAGCTCACTCGAATGAGTCGGGGGTTTTCCCAGACGCCACGACCGACCTTTGCCTCCGGCTGGCCGTCCAATTCGACCACGTCGGCCGTGAAGTCGAAATCGGTCACCACACCGTCGCTCTCGCACCCGTGACCGAGGATGCTGCTTCCGACCCCGTATGCCGCGATCGGCAGGCCGAGCTCGGTGAATCGCCTGATCTTCCGTGGCGTAAATCCGCCCGATACCATGATCCCGACATAGTCGAAGCCTTCGGCGTCCAGTGCTTCCCGGACCTTACGGACCAGGTGTGGGTTGACTCCGGCGAGGCTTTCCTTCCCCCACAGGTCCGGGTCGTCCATGAGCGCGCGATCCACCAGCTTGCCGCTGGTATCGAGGCGGACGCCGAACAGCACCCCATCCCCGAACTCGGCTCGCATCGCTCGGGCCACGGCCAGGGAGTCTCCGACGGAGTCGTTGTTATAGTCCACGAGGCTCACGATCGGCACGTTCGGCTCTTCATCCCTCACGTAGTGAGCGAATGCCAGGGTGGCCGCCACGACGTCACCCCCGAAGGCCGCGATCAACCCGTGTGGCATCGTGCCGACACCCTCTCCACCCCACCAGGAAGCGCCCGCGTCGCTGGACACGTCGCCTCCCCCACCAACCCTCGCCGCATAGCCGTCGGGCGTCTGGATGCGCCAGTCATCGTGTCTGGGAGCGAAGTAGATGACAGGAGCTCCGCCGGCCGCGTCGACGGAGCGAGCCGCGTTCGTCGCGATCAGGCTCCGTCGCGCCAGCACTCCGTCGAGCGTCGTCTCGAGATGGGCGAACGCCCTGTACCGTCCTCGAATCCGGAATGCCACCTCCCACGGCTCGATCCGATCGCCGTCATGCAGCGAATCGACTTCCAGATCCTCGAAATCGTACCCGGGCGCGAGCTGTGTCTGCAGCATGCGCACGCACTCGAAGCTGCCGGCCAACACACCGTGACGCTTCGCGAAGAACTGAAGCGTTACGAACGGGTCTCGTCTGGAATGCTCAAGCGTGCGGGCTGTCCGGACGAAGTACCTGTCCGACAACCACCCGTCCCGGATGCGGGGATCGAACTGGAACAGGTCCGCCGGAAAGCGGGTGAGCTCCTCGTGGAACAGCTGAGCGCGATCCGTGGTCAACGGCACCCCCGTGGGGCGCGGCCCGACCGGTGCGGCCGGGCCCATCCCTTGCTCACCGTCCGACAAACCAGCTGTTCCTCCTCAGCGGTATCGCTCGTTCGTCTCACGAGCGCCGTCCTCGCAGGCAGGCCACGGGCGGATCTCTCCGGTCCGGGGATCCACCGGCATTACCCGCCGTTCCCTCGATACCCGGTCGTCCTCGGAAGCCAGGTACGCGAGCATGGCATAGAGCGTGGCGTTACTCTGCACGTTGTCCCACACGATCTTGTCGAAGGTGTCGAGATTCGTGTGCCACGTGTAGCCGAAGTAGTCCCAGCTGCTCGAGCCCAGACCGACGGTCGGTGCTCCCGCACAGATGAACGAGGCGTGATCGCTCCCTCCACCGCTCGGCGCACCCGGGAAGCTGAGGTTGATGTGCCGCGTGATCTCCGACGGAATCCGCGACATCCAGCCGGCGATATTCCCGGAAGCATCCACCAGTCCCATGGAGGATGCGCGAGCGATCTTGCCGGTGCCGTTGTCCTGGTTGAGCGCCGCCTGCAGACCCTCGATGACCTCCGGGTGGTCGTGCACGAAGGCGCGTGAGCCGTTGAGGCCCTGCTCTTCGCTCGCCCACAACCCGACGAGAATCGTACGCTTCGGATCCGGATAGACCTCGGACAGGATCCGCATCGCCTCCATCATCACGATGGTGCCTGTGCCGTTGTCGGTCGCGCCCGACGCCCCGTCCCACGAGTCGAAGTGCGCCAGCAGAACCACGTACTCGTCCGGCAGCTCGGTGCCCCGGATCTCGCCGATCACGTTCGCGACGGGGACCTCATCGAGGATCGTGCCCGCGGCGTCGACTCGAATTTTCGGGGTCTGTCCCTGCCTGGCGAGACGCCACACGAGCCCGTAGTCCTCGCAGCTCAGATCCACAGCTGGAATCGTCGTCGTGGCCGCCCCAAAACGCGTGTTCAGGGCGAACACGCGGCGGGCGCCCCAGCCACCGCTCCAATCGGACCACAGGATCCCGAGGGCACCGGCACCTTCGATTGCCGCAATCATCTCGCGCGGCTCGTAGCCCGTCGCCTCGAGTCGCTCCCGCCACGTGAGCTGCATCGCACGCCGCTTCTCGCGCACCGCTTCCGCCTGCTCGTCCGTGCCGTATTCCTCGTAGCTGGACAGGGGCCGGCAGGATGGCTGAGGCATGGCGAGGGCCACGAAGTTGCCGGCTACGCCGGAAAGCCATGTGTCGAATTCCTCGGCGCTCTCAGCCTTCGGGAAGGTCACAACGCCGCCTTCCACGGGCCCGGCCGTGCCCGGACTCCAGGCCATCAAGGTGGCGTCGAGGGTGCGCACCCGCGGCTCGATGAGGTCGACGTGCGTGATGCCGCGCTCCCACCCCTTCCAGGTGCCGTAGTATTCGATCCTCGCGTCCACTCCCCAGCCGGAGAGCATGGCCTCGGCCCACTCATTGGCCCGATCCACGGCCGGGGTGCCCGTGAGACGCGGTCCAATCGAGTCGAGAAGCGCCTGGCCGATGTGCCAGGCCTGCGAGTTGTCCATCCCCTCCGCCCAGATGCCCTGGATTACCGGATCATCGGTCGGGAAGTTCTGCGCCACCAACGGGGTCGTCGCGAGCAACAACGCGGCGAAGCCGAGGGCAGTGCTCGTCTTCGTGCTCATTATCGTCTCCACTTGCGTGGCAAATCGTGTGTTTCGGGAAGCCTGCCGTCACGGCACGCCTCGCCGGCCAAACGACAACGGGGGGACAATAGACGACCGGCGGCAGCGAGTCCAGTGGATCGGCCCGGCGGCACGATGGCTGGATCCACTCGCGTCTGCAGGTAAGAGTCCGCTAGTTTGGGGCCGGCGGATCGAGCTGATGGTCCGCCCCGGCCCCGATCCGGCGCCGTGCACCCCGATCACGCTCGCTCGAGGATGCTCATGTTCCGCTGGCGTCACATTCCATGGCTCGCTTTGCTGCTCTTCGTCACTTCCTGCTCCCGCCCACCGGAGCACCAGCTCGTGCTCAAGGGAGGGACCATCTATGACGGCGCGGGGGGCGCCCCGTACGTCGGTGATATCGCGATCGATGCGGATACGATCTCGGCGATCGTTCCCTACGGGGAGAACGGCGCAGACGTGGAGCTGCGCGGCGTGACGGAGATCGAGGTTTCCGGGCTCGCCGTTTCTCCGGGCTTCATCAACATGCTGTCCTGGGCCAACGAGTCGCTGCTCGAAGACGGGCGGGGTGAGAGCGATCTCCTGCAGGGCGTGACCCTGGTGATCATGGGTGAGGGCTGGTCGATGGGCCCTCTCAACAACGCCATGAAGGCCGAAATGCTCGAGGACCAGGGAGACATCAAGTTCGATGTCGGCTGGACGTCTCTCGGTGAGTACCTGGAGTACCTGGTCGAGCGCGGAGTATCGCCCAACGTAGCCTCTTTCGTCGGAGCCACGACGGTGCGCATCCACGAGATCGGATACGAGGACAGGGCGCCGACGGAGGAAGAGCTGGGGAGGATGACGCACCTCGTCCGCGAGGCGATGGAAGAGGGAGCCCTGGGTCTCGGGTCGTCGTTGATCTACGCCCCCGCGTTCTACGCCGACACCGACGAGCTCATCGCCCTCGCTGCGGCGGCGGGCGAGTACGGCGGAATGTACATCTCGCATATGCGGAGCGAGGCAAACGGCATTCTCGCAGCCGTCGATGAGCTCACGACCATCGCGCGCGAAGCAGGGGTGCCGGCGGAGATCTACCACCTGAAAGCGGCGGGCCAGGAGAACTGGCCGCGGCTCGAGGACGTGATCCGGAAGGTGGAGCAGGCCCGGTCGGAGGGCCTTCGAATCACGGCGGACATGTACACGTACACGGCCGGCGCTACGGGCCTGGATGCGGCCATGCCCCCGTGGGTGCAGGAAGGCGGCGACCAGGCGTGGATCGAACGGCTCAAGGACCCGGCGATCCGGCGCCAGGTGGCACGCGAGATGCGGACCCCGACCGACGAGTGGGAGAACCTCTACCTGGCCGCGGGCTCGGCCGAGAACGTGCTTCTCGTGGGGTTCCGGACCGATGAACTGAAGCCCCTCACGGGAAAGACCCTCGCCGAAGTCGCGGCCGAGCGCGGCACGTCTCCGGAAGAAACGGCCATGGATCTCCTGATCGCCAACGGGGCCGACGTGGGCACCGTGTACTTCCTCATGTCCGAGGACAACGTGCGACGCAAGATCGCCCTTCCGTGGATGAGCTTCGGATCCGACGCCGAGGCCATGTCCCCGGAAGGGGTGTTTCTGGAGTCCAACCCGCACCCGAGGGCGTACGGAAACTTCGCGCGCCTGCTTGGCCGTTACGTGAGGGATGAGGGCGTCATTCCGCTCGAGGAGGCGATCCGGAAGCTCACGACCCAGCCGGCGGAACACCTCGGGATCCAGCGGCGCGGCGCGCTCGCACCGGGTTATTTCGCGGACATCGTGGTGTTCGATCCTGCGGCTGTGCAGGATCACGCCACCTTCGCGGAACCGCACCAGCTCGCCGAAGGCGTAACACACGTGTTCGTAAACGGAGTGCACACCGTGAGCGAGGGGGCCCACACGGGCGCCACCGCCGGCCGCGTGGTCCGTGGCCCCGGGTGGAAGGGCGATTGACCTCCCTGACCGCGAAGGAGTTGCTGGGATCCGCTCTTGAGCAGGGGCCCGACTTCGCTCTCAGCCTCGACCACTCGGACCCCCTGTCGGGGTTCCGCGAGCGCTTCGATCTGCCGCGCGGCGCGGACGGAGCGCCGGCCATCTACCTGGTCGGGAACTCCCTCGGACCGCTCCCGCTGGCCGCGCGAGATGCAGTGACCGAGGAGCTCGAACGCTGGGCCGCTCTCGGGGTCGACGGCTGGTTCGAGGAGAACCGGCCGTGGTACGATCTGGACGAGCGCTTTCTTCCCTCGCTTGGTGCCCTGGTCGGCGCCGGGACGAACGAGGTTGCCGTCATGAACGGACTGACGGTGAATCTCCAGCTTCTCCTCGCCAGCTTCTACCGGCCGAGCGGACGCCGACGACGGATCCTGATCGAGCGCCCGGCATTCCCGAGCGACCGATTCGCCGTGCAAACGCACCTGCGATGGCACGGCCTCGATCCCGACGCCGAGATTCTCGAGGTGGGATCGCCCGGCACCGGGGCCCCGATCGATGAAGCCGGGATCGAGGAGGCCCTGGACGTTCACGGGGAGGAAATCGCGCTCGTCCTGCTCGGAGGTGTCAACTTCCTGACAGGCCAGAAGCTGGACATGCCGCGAATCGTCCAGGCGGCCCGGTCTGCTGGCGCTGTCGTGGGATTCGATCTGGCCCACGCCGTCGGAAACGTCCCTCTCTGCCTGCACGACTGGGACGTGGATTTCGCCGCGTGGTGTCACTACAAATACGTCAACGCGGGACCAGGGGCGCCGGCGGGGGTGTTCCTCCACGAACGGCACGCCACCGATACGACCCTGGGTCGCCTTGGCGGCTGGTGGGGCAATGACAAGGCGACGCGGTTCCGAATGCAGCTCGATCCCGACTTCGTACCGCGCCCCGACGCCGCCGGCTGGCAACTCAGCTGCCCCCCGGTTCTCGCAATGGCGCCTCTGGGCCCCGCGCTCTCACTGTTCGACGAGGCCGGCATGGGTCGCCTGCGCGAAAAGTCGGTACGGCTGACGGCGTACCTGGAGTGGCTGCTCGTGGCTGGGCTCGGTGACCGGATCGAGATCCTGACTCCCGATGATCCTGGGCGACGCGGCGCGCAGCTGTCCATGCGCATGCCCGGGTGGGCCGATCGGGTGCAGGCACGGCTCCAGGAGGCTGGGGTCGTGGGAGACTTCCGGGAGCCGGACATCCTCAGGCTCGCGCCTGCACCGCTGTTCAACACATTCCACGAGATGTGGCTTACGGCCGGGGCCGTGCGGGCCGCCCTGGAGGAAACGCCATGACACGGGACGTCCCGATCCTCTACGACATCAGTCCCCCCCTGGGCCAGGGCCTGGCTGTGTTTCCCGGCGATACGCCGCTGAGCCGCGAGGTCGTGCTCGACCTGGACCGAGGAGACCCTGTCACGCTGTCCACGCTGCGAGCGACGTGTCACCTGGGCGCGCACATCGATGCTCCGAGCCACTACGATCCGCAGGGCGTGTCGATCGGAGAGCGGCCCCTGGATCCGTTCCTCGGGCGCTGCCGGGTGGTGCGGGTGGCAGTGAGCCTCGGGGAGCTCGTCACGCCCGGCATGGTGCGTGACGCCCTGCAGTCGGGACCGTGCGCTGCCCCTGACGGTCGCCCCGACGCCGCGCGTGTCCTGATCGCGACCGGGACGTACCCGGATCCGCTGGAATTCCGGCGGGATTTCGCCGCACTGTCGCCCGACCTGATCGACTGGCTCGCCGACGCGGCTGTCTTTCTCGTCGGGATCGACACGCCAAGCGTCGACCCGGCCGACTCGAAGGAGCTCCCGGCACACGAGGCCGTGCGCCGGCATGACCTGAACATCCTCGAGGGCGTAGTGCTCGACGGAGTCCCGCCGGGCCTGTACGAGCTGATCGCCCTGCCGCTGCGCCTGACCGAGTTCGACGGAAGCCCTGTCCGGGCGGTGCTCCGGACCCTCCGCTGAAGGGCTCCGGTCTACTGCGCCGCCGTCCGGCCCCCGTCCACCTGCAGGTTGACTCCCGTCACGTAGGATGCGGCAGGCGATGCCAGGAAACCTACCACCGCCGCGATCTCCGACGGATCGGCCAGACGGCCGAGAGGAATCCCGGCCTGCCATTCGGCCTCCACCTGTTCGACCGATGAACCGCGCGCCGCGGCCATCGTCTCCGCCAGCTCCTCGAGGCGCGCCGTCGCCGTGTATCCGGGGAGAACGCAATTCACAGTCACGCCGAGCGGGCCGAGCTCGTGGGCCAGCGTGCGGGCCCAGTTGGCGACGGCGGCTCGCGTCGTATTGGATACTCCCAGCCCGGGAATGGGAGCGATCACCGAGATGCTGACGATGTTGATCACCCGGCCGTACCCGGCGTCGCGCATGCCCGGCAACATCGTCTGAACCAGGACCTGACCGCAGCCGACGTGCGCGGAGATCGCGCGCTGGAAGTCCTCCGGCGTCGCCTCGATCAAAGGTCCGTGCGGCGGACCGCCCGTGTTGTTCACCAGGATCTGCGCAGGCCCGGTTCGCTCAAGGTGCTCGGCCACGTTGCGGCGGACTTCCTCCACGTCGTTGAAGTCCGCGCACACCCACGAGTGGCCTTCCCCGTGTGGCGTGGCCAGGCTCTCCGCCACCTCCCGCAGCGCGGACTCGTTCCGGGCCACGAGGACGACGTCCGCGCCTCTTCCCGCCAGCTCCTCGGCGCATGCCCGGCCGATGCCCTGTGTGCTGCCGCACACGACGGCACGCTTCCCGGTCAGGTCTCCCATGTTGCCCCTCGCTTCAGCCGTGGCCGGCGTTCATTCGGACTGCTTGCTCATCGTGAACGTGGAATCGAACAGGTCTCCGGTGCAGTCGTCGTCCACGACCGCCTCGCCGGTGACCGAAACGCCCCCTTCGGCGATGATTCCCTGGCCGGAAATGACGCCGGTACACCCACCGCCCCGCTCGAAACGCGAATCGAAGCTCAGGGTGTCGCCCGAGATCGACCCCTCGAAGTCGCCCACGACTGTCTCCTGGCCTTCGAGCTCGATCTTCCCGTAGACGAGCCCGCCGGGTGACGTGGCGAGTTCCGCCGGGCCCGCATAGACGGTCCCCATGGCCTCGAAGGAGGCGTCGTACATGCCCGTCATGTTGTAGGCATAGCCCTTGTCTCCGGGCATGGGGTTGCCGGAGCACGCGGCCAGCCCGAACGCGGCCGCCAGGATGATCCAACATTTCCGTGTGTGCATGGTGTAGCCTCCAGTTGTCTGCGTGTCGTCAAGCCGCCGTCGGCCGTGTTCGTGTGCGGCCGGGAAGCGGCTCCGTCAAGCGACCGAGAACTCGGACTCCTCGATCGCGCGATTCTCCTCCTCCGTCAGTTCGATCGCCGCCGATCGGACCGAGTCGAGGGCGTGCGACTCCGTGCGGGCCCCGGGTATGACAATCACGTTCGGCGCCCGACCGCGCACCCACGCCAGCACGACCGCGTGCGGCGATGCGTCGTGCACCCGGGAGATCTCCGCCACGACGGGATGGTCCGGCAGCTTCCGATTCAGGCGTCCCCCTCCTACCGGACTGTACGCCAGGAAGCCGATTCCCGTTTCCGCCGTTTGGGACACGACGCCCTCATCGATCGCCTCTCGGAAGAAGGGGCTGAGCCGGTTCTGCACGGTCGC
>JAUVTH010000248.1 GCA_030601615.1 Gemmatimonadota bacterium | reverse complement strand
CCGCGACCGTAGCCAGCGGCGGGTCGGGTCCAGGCTCATGCGCTCTCCGCCGCTGCAGCCACCTCGCGCGCTCGTTGGACGGCCGCCTCGAGCGCCTCATCTATCCGGTCAGCGTCGCCCACCCCACCTCGAGCGAGGTGTGGGCGCCCCCCGCCGCCAGATCCCGTGACGCGACTCGCCGCTCCCACCAGATCGCCGGCCTTGAGCCCCCTGCCGATCCAGTCGTCCGTCACCACGGCGAGGAATGCCGCTTTGTCCTGCTCTCCCCCCAGCACGTGAACAATCGCCGCTCCGGACCCGATCCGGTCTCGCAACAAATCGCCAAACGCCGCCACGTCCGACCCCACCGGAAGCTCCACCGACCCGCTCGCCAATCGACCGCCTTCGGGCAAATCGATGGCGGCGTCCACTACCGCAGCGACGATCCCCTCGGCATCTCGTCCGTGCTGCTCACTCAGGACTGCCTCCAGGCTCGCTTTCTCTGACAGCAGAGTCTCGACCCGCCGTGGCAGGTCAGCCGGTGTGGACTTGAGCGTGGCCGCGATACCGCCCAGCAGGTCTTCCCTCTCCCGGATTCGGCCGTACGCTCTGGGGCCCGTGACCGCCTCGATCCTCCGGATCCCGGCTGCGACACCCGTCTCTGACGTAATCTGGAACAGGCCGATCTGCCCCGTGCTACGCACGTGGCACCCCCCGCACAGTTCCAGGCTCAGCTCGGGAACGTTTACGACGCGTACCGTGTCACCGTACTTCTCTCCGAACAGAGCCATGGCACCGGCGTCCAGGGCTTCCCTGTAGTCCCTCTGGCCGATCTCGAGCGGAACGTTGTCCCACACGGATCGGTTCACGGCTTCCTCGATGTCCAGCTTCTCCGACTCGGACAACGGACCCGTGTGGCTGAAGTCGAACCGCAGACGATCCGGGGCGACCAACGAACCGGCCTGCTGAACGTGATCCCCCAGCTCCGAACGGAGGGCCGAGTGAAGGAGGTGGGTGGCCGTGTGGTTTCTTTCGGTGGCACGACGCGATGGCTCGTCCACGACAGCGATCACGGAGTCCGGAAATTCGCGGGGGCTGCCCTCCTGTACCTCGCCCACGAGCACGGTCTGGCCTCGGTCGTTACGGACGACGGACTCGACGACCAGCTCCCAGTCGCCGTGGCTCAAGGTGCCCCGGTCGCTGACCTGGCCCCCGGCTTCGGCGTAGAAGGGGTTGGTCTCGAGAATGACCGCGTGGGCAGATCCGATCGACTCGGCAGCCAACAACCGACTCTCGACCCGCAGATCATCGTAACCCACGAACGTCTGTTCTTCGTCGGAGAGGACGCCCCGAGCCGCCGCCACGAGCTCTTCGCCTAACTCGTCGGAAGCCGCGCCGGCCAGCCTGTCCTCCCGCGAACGTCGTCGCTGCTCCTCGAGCGCTCCCTCGAAGCCGGGCACGTCCACGGCGTACCCGCGCTCGGCTGCCATGAGTTCCGTCAGGTCCAGCGGGAAGCCATAGGTGTCATACAGACGGAACACTTCCTCACCGGCGATCGTCCCCTTGCCACCCGGAGGCGCGAGATCGTCGAACCGGCCCATCCCGGCATCGATCGTGGAGAGGAAACGCTCCTCCTCCGACCGGGTGGTCCGGACCAGATGATCTCTGCGGTGCGCCAGCTCCGGGTACGTGTCAGACATCAGGTCCGCCACCACGCCGACCAGGCGGTCGAGCGTCGGCTCCCGTCGCCCCAGGAGCCATGCGTAACGCCCGGCCCGTCTGAGAACACGCCGAAGCACGTAGCCCCTCCCCTCGTTGGAGGGGAAAACGCCGTCGGCCAGCATGAAGGCCACGGCCCGCGCGTGATCCGCCAGAACTCGGAACGGGAGACCCGCCTCCCAATCCTCGGGGGCCTGCGAGTAGGCGCGGCCCACGACTTCCTCCGCGGCGGCGATGATCGGGAGAAACAGGTCCGTGTGGTAGTTCGTCCTCGTGCCCTGCATGATGGCCGCGATCCGCTCCAACCCCGCCCCGGTGTCGATGGAGGGAGCAGGTAGAGGACGGTCGCCGTCGGCCGACCGCTCGAACTGCATGAAGACGAGATTCCAGATCTCCATGAACTCGTCGGCCTCGCCCAGCGCGTTGAGCTCCTCCGCCGTGAGGTTCCTGGGGGCATCCGAGGGCCGGAGGTCGTAGTGAATCTCGGAACACGGTCCGCAGGGCCCGGTCTCACCCATCTGCCAGAAGTTGTCTTTGTCGCCGAGTCTGAGCACGCGCTCGGGCGGGATGTCCGTGAGCTCGGGCCACAGCGACGCCGCCTCGTCGTCCGTGTGATGAACGGTCGCCCACAGCCGTCCCGGCTCCAGTCCGAGCTCCGAGGTCATGAACTCCCACGCGAAGCCGATCGCATCCCGCTTGAAGTAGTCGCCGAAGGAGAAATTCCCGAGCATCTCGAAAAACGTGTGATGCCTCGCCGTACGGCCCACTTCCTCGAGGTCGTTGTGCTTGCCACTGACCCGCAGGCACTTCTGTGACGTCACGGCGCGCGGGGCAGGTCGCTCGGCCTCGCCGATGAACACCCTCTTGAACTGCACCATTCCCGCATTCACGAACAGGAGCGTGGGGTCGTCCTTCGGCACCAGCGAACTGCTGGGCAGGTGCACGTGACCTTGCCGCCCGAAGTACTGTATGAAACTGGAGCGAATGTCGCTGGCCTTCATCTCGTTCCGGTATGTCTCGATTGGCTGCAGGCCGACATCGTGGTCGGACACGGAAATATCCCGGTAATATGCCCTGCGGACGGCCCTCTTACAATCGGCTCGTCAGGGCCCCTCCCGATGTGGCTCGTCCGGCAGCAGTTCCCTGACCAGATCGCGGATCGCTCCAGTCCGGAACCCGCGGCGTCCCAGGAAAGACGCGAGGCGGCGGCGAGCGACCTCGGGCTCCACGCTCCGCAGCGACCTCAGACGGCGAAGTGCGACTCGTCGCAGAAGCTCCTCCTCCGTCACATCTTCGTCGGCCAGGGCCACGCCGACCGCCTTCTCCGCGATCTCTCGATCGACACCGCGGGCCAGGAGCTCAGACACCAGGCGCGGCTTTCCACGCGGCCCCAACCGGATACGATCCCGAACGAATGACACGGCATAGGCCTCGTCGTCCAGGTATCCCAACTCCGCGCATCGCGATATCGCACGGTCCGCGCATGCTTCCAGTCCGTGCTTCCGCAGGTAGCTCCGAACCTCCCGGTTCGTTCGTGGACGATACGACAGGTAGTGGAGTGCCCGAGCCATCGCCTCGGCCGCCCCGGCCTCCTGCTCGAGGGCCTCGACCTGCTCCCGGGACAGACACGCTCCGACCGCCAGACCATAGCGCAGACGGAGCTCGTCCGTCACCCGGCAAAG
>JAUVTH010000174.1 GCA_030601615.1 Gemmatimonadota bacterium | reverse complement strand
CTGCCGTTCCTTCCACCACCCGAACCACAGGAGGATGAATCCGAGCGTGAAGAAGCCGCCCGGTGGCAGAATCATCACGATCCACGGCTCGAAGTTGTCGCCGAACAGGCTGTAACCCATCACGGAGCCGTTGCCGAGGATCTCGCGGAACGTGCCCATCATCAACAGCGCGATCATGAAGCCGGCTCCGGTGCCGGCAGCGTCGAGCAGGGCCCGGCCGACCGGTTTTTTCGAGGCGAACGCCTCCTGGCGGCCCAGAATCATGCAGTTGACGACGATCAGCGCGATGAACGCGCCGAGCTCCTTGTGGATCACCGGTACCACGGCCGCGAGGACGAAGTCGGCGATCGTGACGAACGTTGCGGTGATCAGGATGTGCGCCGATATCCGCACCTCGGCGGGGATCCAGTTCTTCATCAGCGACACGAGGAAGCTCGATCCCAGGAGCACGAAGAAGGTCGCGAGCCCCATGGCGATGCTGTTCGGCACCGTATTGGTCACCGCCAGCGCGGGGCACAGTCCCAGGAGCTGGACCAGCACCGGGTTCTCTTTCCAGATGCCGCGCAGCAGGTCTTCGCGTGGGGTGGTCTCTCTCATGACCCTTCCTCACCTTCGTCCCCGGCCGAAGGCTCTTCGGCCGAGGCGGCCGGGGTCGGCGGTGCCGGCTCCGGTACGTGTTCTTCGAGCGCTGTTCCGAGCGCTTCGAGGCGGTGGTTGATGATGTCGATCACGGTGCGTGACGAGATCGTGGCGCCCGTGATCATGTCTACCTCATTGTCCGCTCCCGTTCCCGCGCCCAGCTTGACTCCCTTGATGGGGGCGGTCACACCCTGGAATTCCGCCACGAAATCCACGTCTTTGAAAATCTTGTCTCCGAGACCCGGGGTCTCCTTGCTCTCCAGCACCAACATTCCCAGCAGGCGGCCCTGCCCGGCATCGTATCCGAAGATCAGCTGGATGATGTCCTGGAACCCGGGCTCGCCTCCGGTGACCGCGTAGCCCACGGGCTCGCCGGCGTCGTCGTATCCGATGTAGACCTTCTCTGCGGTGACCGTGTCGGCTCCGGTGGGTGGCGTCATGCTCAGCCCGGCAGGCGACACGTACAGGGAACGGTAGCTCGCCGGTTCGCTCAGAACCTCGAACACGGCGGCCCGTAGCGCGGCTGCCCGGTGCGCCTGGATCTGCGGGTCCGCCCACTGGAACACGAGCACGATCAACAGGCCGGCCAGCGCGCCCGCGATGGCGAGCGTCGCCATGAGCTTGACCGAAGCTACCTGCGGAGCCCGGGGCGGTCCGGAATCCAAGCTGCTGCCGTCGGCCTGGACGGTGGGAAGCTCCTTCACGCTTCCGCTCCCTTCGGCTTCCGCCGCGTCTGGCCGAACACCCGCGGCTGCGTGGCCCGGTTGATAAACGGGACCAGCGCGTTCATGAACAGGATGGCGTACATCACCCCTTCCGGCAGGCCGCCCCATACCCGGATGAGGACGACGAGAAGGCCGACGCCGATGCCGAACACCCAGGATCCAGCCGCTGTTACGGGAGACGTGACCATGTCCGTAGCCATATACATTGCGCCGAGCATGAGACCGCCGGAGAACAGCATGAACACGGGGTTCGGAAAGCGATCGGGGCCGAGCAGCCAGAGCCCGCCGGAGAACACGAACACGGTGAGGAAGATGCTCAGCGGGATGCGCCAGTCGAGATACTTACGGAGCGCCAGATAACCGCCGCACACCAGAATCAACAACCCGGCAGTCTCACCGATCGACCCGCCGGTCGATCCGATCATCAGGTCCAGCGTGCTCGTAGACAGTCCCTCGAACTTCATCAGGCCGAGTGGCGTCGCGCCCGTGACCACGTCCGGCGCGCTGGGGGACATCAGTGGAAGAGCGAAGTTGTCGCCCCTGAGCGACCACCAGCTGTCCGGCTGAACCGGCCAGGTCGTGATCGCGAGCGGGAACGCTGCCTGGAGGAACGCCCGCCCGAGCAGGGCCGGGTTGAACACGTTCTGCCCGAGTCCGCCGAAGATCAGCTTGCCGAAGCCGACACCGAACATGCCTCCGAGAAAGGCCATCCACAGGGGGAATCCCGGCGGCAGGATGAGACCCAGGAGAAGGCCCGTGATCACGGCCGATCCGTCTGCCGTGCTGCGCTTCTTCCCGAACAGTCGTTCCGTGAGCACCGAGCCGAACGTCGCGGCGGCGATCACCAGAAGGGCGCTCGGACCGAAATAGTAGATCGCCACTGCCAGGATCGGCACCAGAGACCCCACCACGTTCCACATGATGCGGGGCGTCGAGTGTGCCGTCCGCAGGTGCGGCGACGCGGCGATGCGAAGCCGGATCTCGGTCAGCGAGTCGATGTCTGTTCCGGCGTCAAGGCCTCGGCCCACGTTCCACTCGGTCATGCGACCGCCTGACGCTTCCGGAGCATGTTCTTGCCGAGCGCGAACATCTGGGACAGCGGGATGTGCGACGGACACACGTAAGAGCAGCACCCGCAGAGCATGCAGTCCATGAGGTTGGAGGCTTCCATCTCCTCGTACCGGCCTGTCTCGGCCAGCGTGCCGAGGAGCGACGGGTTGAGGAATACGGGGCACGATTCCAGGCAACGGCCACAGTGGATGCACGGATAGCGCTCCACGGACCGGGCTTCCTTGTTCGTGAGGACGACCACCCCCGTGGTGCCCTTGATGAGCGGTGTGTCGAGATCGGGTTGGGCGGCGCCCATCATCGGTCCGCCAAACACGATCTGCACTGCGTCCTCGGTAAGTCCATCGCAGAACTCGAGCACGTCGCGCAGTCTCGTACCCACAGGGACGAGCAGGTTCGACGGCCGCCGGACCCCGGGCCCCGTGACCGTCACGACGCGCTCGATCAACGGATAGCCCGTCTCGAATATCTCTCCGATACACGCGATCGAGCCCACGTTCTGGACCACCACGCCCACGTGCATCGGGAGCTTGCCCGACGGCACCTCGCGACCGGTCACGACCTTGATCAGCATCTTCTCGGCGCCCTGCGGATACTTGACCGTCAGGGGGAGCACCGAGACATCGAGGTCTTCCGGAAGAGTCTCGGTGAGGCGGGCGATCGCGTCGGGCTTGTTCTTCTCGATCCCGATGACGGCCCGCTCGACGCCCAGCGCCTTCATCATGATGCGAATGCCGAACTGAACCCGTTCGGGATACTCGACCATCGTCCGGTGGTCGGTCGTGAGGTACGGCTCGCACTCGGCCCCGTTGATGATCAGCGTGTGGACCGGGAAGTCATCGGGTGGGAGGAGCTTCACGTGCGTGGGGAACGCCGCTCCGCCGAGCCCCACGACACCACCCTTCTGCACCTCCTCGACCACCTGCTTCGGACCGAGACCGGCCCAATTCGGGACGATGCGGGGCCGCGGCACCTGCGGTGAGAAGCGATCGACGGCGATGACTACCGACTCTGCCATGGATCCGTCGGGGTGAGGACACAACCGGATGTCCTTCACGGTCCCCGCCGCCGACGCGTGGATCGGGACGGAGACGAATCCGTCCGCCTCGGCGATCTTGTCGCCTCGTTCCACCCGGTCGCCGACCTTCACGAGCAGCGTGGCCGGCTTGCCGGCGTGCTGGCGCAGCGGGAGGACGATCTCCTCCGGGAACGGCATGCGCCGCACCGGCAGCTTCTCGGTGAGGTGCTTGGTCTCCGGCGGGTGTACGCCGTGGCGGAATGTGTTGGATCCGAGCATGTCGCTCCTTTCAGCTGCTCGCTCGGTTCACGATCAGTTGAACGGCTTCGCTCGCTCGATCCACTTGTCGAGGTTCTTCTCCTTCTTGTTGAGCGGCGTGCCCGGGTGGATGATCTCGGCCGTGCACTTCTCGGCCGCCTGCACGATCTGCGCGAAGGTTCCGGCCCTGGCGTCCTTGATGTACGCCTGCTTGTTCTCGTCGTAGGCGAACAGCTTCTTGTTGATGTTGATGCACTCGTCGCACGTGGTGCAGCGGGCCGTCTCGATGTACGGCTCCAACACGAGCTCATCGTCCTCTTCATCTTCCGCCGCTGCCGGGTCGACGATGACGGGTAAGTCCGCCAACTCCGTGGCCTCCGCGATCGCCACGGACCGTGTCACGGCTTCCGCGGGGGCGACCGTGACCGTCGCGCCGCCGTTTCCGCCGCCCACGTCGACGCCCAGCCCTCCGGACAATCCGGCGACGGCTT
>JAUVTH010000201.1 GCA_030601615.1 Gemmatimonadota bacterium | reverse complement strand
GTCGCGGCAGGCAGCTTCGCCGCAATCGCCATGTTGCTTCTGGTCACGGCGGTCTTCGCGTTCTCGCGCCGACCGCTGTTGATCGACAGCGTCGTCCAGTTGTTCCAGGCTCGCATCTTCGCTTCCGGACGCCTGTACGCGGTGGCGCCGGTGGACGAGGCCTTCTTCGCTGTGCAGCACATGCTGGTGGATGGTTCCCGCTGGTATTCTCAGTACCCGCCGGGGCATTCGGCGCTTCTCTCAATGGGAGTTCTCGTTCGGGCCGCGTGGCTGGTGCCCGTGGCGCTCTCACTCGGGACGGCGGCCTTTCTGTTCGGATTCTCGCGCCGCGTGTACGACACGGCCACGGCACGGGTCACCGTCGTGCTCCTGGCGGTGGCGCCCTTCTTCTGGTTCATGGGGGCCAGCCACATGAACCACGTGTCGGCCCTGTTCTTCGTGTCGGCATTCCTGTATGCGCTGGCTGCGTGGGATGAACAGGGCGGCTGGTGGCGACTGCTCGGCGCGGGTCTGGCGATCGGGGCCGCGTTCCTGTCGAGACCCCTTACCGCGGTGGCGGTAGGCCTGGCCATGGCCCCCTTCGTCCTCCACACCGCGTGGCGGAACCGCGATATCCGTTCGGTCGCGGCGGCGGTGGCGGGCTGCCTGCTGGCAGTTCTCGCGTATCTGGCCTACAACGCCGCCACGACGGGCGACCCCCTGCTTCCCGGGTACATGAAGCTGTGGGGCGCGGGTCACGGGCTCGGATTCCATGCTACTCCCTGGGGAGACGTGCACACTCCGATCGCGGGACTGCGCAATGAGCTGACTGATCTTGCCTTGCTGTCCAGTCTGATGTTCGAGGGCCCGATTCCCGCGCTGCTGCCGGCGGGCCTGCTGTTCGCGTTGGGGTGGGCCTCGAGGAAGTGGGACCACCGGTTGCTCGCGGGATTCCTGGCCCTACCCGCGGCCTACCTGTTCTACTGGCACCGGGACGCGTTCCTGGGGCCGCGCTATCTCTACTCGGGGCTGGCCTTCCTCGTCCCCCTCACGGCCAGGGGCCTGCTCGAGGTGTACAGACGCTGGCGCGATCGCAACCTGTGGGACGGATCCTCGCTGACCCGCGTTCCGATCACCGGCGCCGCAAGCACGCTGCTGCTGCTGTGTTTTCTCTATGCGGCTCTCTACTCCACACCTCGGCGGTTCCACGTATACCGCTCGGGTCTCGCCAGCATGAAGGTCGATCTTCCGGCGGAGGCGCGCGCCGCGGGCCTATCGGATGCCCTCGTTTTCATCCCCGTCAGCTGGGGGAATCGACTGCTGGCGCGCATGCGAGGTCTCGGTGTGCCGGCGGCTGCATCAGAGACCGCCTACCGACGGAACGATCACTGCGCGCTCGAACTGCTGCTGCGGGGGGCGGAAGCGCAGGGCTGGGACGGCGGGCGGACGAGCGCAGCCATAGCCGCGTTGGGCGAAGCGGGGACCGTGGTTCCCACTTCGAGTCCCTTGAGCAACGGAGATCCGACCCTGCGGCTCGTCGAGGGCGAGACGCCGGTTGCCGAGTGCCTGGACGAGATCTTCTACGACCGGGCGGGATACGCGAATTACTCTCCCTTCCTTCCGGACCAGGACCCGGGCCTGTCAGGTGCGCTCGTGATTGCGCGAGACCTCCGGTGGCGAAATCGCCGGCTCGCGGACGTCTACCCGCACAGGACGGCGTACGTGTATCGTGACGGCCAATTCCTGCTCCTGGACGGACCAGCGCCTTGATGAAGGTTCTTCAGCAACCTGCTTGATCCTGCGTTGATCGGCCGAGGTACTCTCCGCTTGCGAAGCGCCCGGCCGGATGACGGAGGATGAATGCGGCAGGTCCGGATCACGCGGTCTGCAATGGGCACGACGCTCACCGAGATGCTCATCGTCCTCACCATTCTCGGAACTGTCACGGCGGTGAGCGCGAGCGGGATGAGAAACTTCCGGGAAGCCTCGAGCATGCGCGCGGCGTCGTGGTCCGTTCGCAATCACATGGCGCTGGCCCGCTCGCTGGCCATCGCCAGGCGCGAGAAGATCCGGATGAGAATGGACTCGGCCGGCGACCTCGTGGTCCTCTCTCCGTCCGGAGAGCGGCTGGCCGCCGCCTCGGTTGGCCCGGCGGGAGACCTGCCCGTTGACTCCCTGCGAGTCCGACCCACAACGCTTCGTTTCAACTCCCGCGGACATGCAGCGCCCGGCAGCATCTACCTGTACCGGGGGGATCGAATCGTCCGGATCGTGTCCAATTTTCTCGGACGGCTGCGCGTTGAGTCCTATCGCCGGCCCTGAAGGCCAGGCGAGAGGCCCAAGGATTCCGAAAAGAATTCCTGCTTTCTGCACGGAGATTGCCCCAAAATGACCCGAAATGCCCTATATATCCGCGGTTTCGACGTGGTAGCGTTCTTGCGCTCCGTGCTGGCGGGAGACCGCGCCCGGATCGGGTTGGGACTTCCCGAAGTGATGATCGCTGTTACGGTGTTCGGGGTGGGTGTCCTCGGAGTGGCGGCGATGGGTGGGGCGGCGCGCCGGCTGGCTGAAATCGCGGCTGTGCGCAGCGCCCAGACGGTCGCGGCAGGTGCCGTGCTCGATATGGTCCTGGCTGATTCGTCAGGTCTCGAGCCCCGAACGCTCGGGGTCGGATCTCGAAATCTGACCGTGACCATCGACACGACGTGGGTCGAACCCGGGCTGATTGAGATCCGGGTCACCGTGGACGGATCGGGGCCCGCCGGACAACGGTTATGGGTGGCCAGAAGGCTGTCGGAAAGCCCATAACGCGGCCCCACGTGGCACCACCGTTGCGTGCGTGCCACACGGAGGTAAACTTGCGGCGTCTGTGGAGGCGACGCCGGGCGAAAGCCGATTGACGCGCCGGACGGATTCGTCTAATGTGACGAACCATCCAGCCGGCCCCACAGGATCTCGAAGAGCAAGGCGATATGGCTTTATTCGGCATCGGCCGGAAGAAGAGAACCGTAGGCCTGGACGTCGGCAGCGGCTTCATCAAGGTCGCAGTGATCGACCACTCAGGTGACGTGCCCGAGGTCGAGCGACTCGTCGTGCATCCCCTGGGCGCCGACGCGATCGTCGATGGCGAGGTCATGGATCCGGGCCTCGTGGCCGAGACGATCGATACGCTGTTCGTCGAGGAGGGTATCCACGACCGGGATGTCGTCGCATCGGTCGGAGGACGCGACCTCATCATCAAGCCCATCCAGATGGACCGGATGAAGAAGGTGGATGCTCGCGACGTCATCCGGTGGGAAGCCGAGCAGCACGTCCCGTTCGACATGGACGACGTCCAGCTGGACTTCGAGATCACCGATCCAGAGGGTGAAGGTCTCCAGATGAGCGTGCTTCTCGTCGCCGCGAAGCGCGAGCTCGTGGAGAACAAGGTGGCCCTCCTCGAGGAGGCCAACCTCGCTCCCCGGATCATCGACGTCGATGCGTTCGCTCTGCACAACTCGCTGGAGCTCAACTATCCGGAGGCCATGAAGGGGATTTCAGGCCTCGTTAGCATCGGCCACGAAACGACCAGCGTGAGTATCCTCGAGGACGGGGTGCCGGTCCTGACCCGAGACCTGTCCTTCGGCACCCGACGCCTGTCACTCGATCTCCAGCGGGAACGGGGCATGACTGCCGACGAGGCCGAATCCGTGCTACGCGGCGAGAGCGTCGATGAAAGGCTTCGCAATTTCCTGTACGAGAGAGCGCAGGAGGTGGGCCGGGGGATCGAGCGCGCAACCGCGTTCCTCGAGACACAGGAAGTGGGAGCCAGCCTGGGTAGACTCTACTTGTGCGGAGGCGGCGTTCG
>JAUVTH010000110.1 GCA_030601615.1 Gemmatimonadota bacterium | reverse complement strand
GCTCTCCTTGCCATCAATCGCCGAACGCAGCTCGCACGACGAACAACAGGTTCGCCGGCCGTTCCGCCATGCGGCGCATGAAATACGAGTACCATTGGGATCCGTAGGGCAGGTATATTCGCATGTTGAGTCCGTTGTCCACCAACTGCCTCTGGTAGTCCCGCCTCACGCCGTACAGCATCTGGATCTCGAACGCGTCGCCCGATATGCCGTTCTTCGACACATGTTCCAGGGTGGCGTCGATCATCCGCTCGTCGTGCGAGGCGATGGCCGTCGGCGCGCCGCCGTCCAGCAGCATCTTCATCAGGCGGACATAATTCGCGTCTACCTCTCTCTTGTCCTGGAAGGCGACCGACGCCGGCTCGTTGTAAGCGCCCTTGCAGAGCCGAACCGGTGCTCCCATCTCAACGAGTCCGGCGATGTCATCCTCGCTTCGATACAGGTAGGACTGAATGACGATCCCGACATTCCTGTATCGCTCGAACACTCGATAGAACACTTCGAGGGTCGTCTGAGTGTGTTCTGAGTCCTCCATGTCGATGCGCACGAAGTTTCCGAGCTCATCCGCCTGCCTGACGATGCCGAGCAGGTTCTCGTAACAGAAATCCGTGTCGATATCCAGGCCGAGCTGCGTCAACTTGAGCGAAATCGTCGTCGTCGCCTCGTGCGCGTTGATCTCGGCGAGGCTTTCCGCGTATTCCGCCGCGGCCCGTTCGGCCTCGGCGCGCTCGAGCACGCTCTCGCCCAGGAGGTCCAGCGTTACCCGGAACCCCCGGTCGTTGAGACGCTTCGCAACCGCGAGCGCTTCCTCCGATGTGTCGCCCGCGACGAACCGGCCCGCCATCCCCCGGGCATATGGGAGCTTGAACAGGACCTTTTTGAGGTCGTTCCGCTCGCTTAGAAACAGAAGCGTCTGTCTCAACATTCGGTCATACCTGTGGCGTGGTGGAGCCCGCCAGATAGGCCTGGAATTCGTCCACTCCGAAGAGGGTGTGAACGGCGAATCCTCCCGTCTCGATCGCCTCCCGGCCGCCTTCCAGCCGATCGACGGCGGCCAGCACTGCCAGGACCGTACCGCCCTCCTGGCGCACGGCCTCGCACGCCTGCAGCGCGGATCCCCCGGTGGTGATGACATCTTCGACCACGACGACACGGGCGCCCTGTTCGAAGCAGCCTTCGATCCGGCGTCCCGTCCCGTGCCGCTTGGGGCGCTTGCGGACAGAGAAAGCGTGTATGGGCTTGCCTCGCCGCCAGGTCTCTCCCGCGATGGCGTATGCGATCGGGTCTGCGCCCATCGTGAGGCCTCCGATCACGTCGGGCTCGAGTCCGGCGGCCTCGAGGGTGTCGGCGCCTACGGAACCGAGGAGCACCTGGCCTTCCGCGTGCATGGTGGTCACCCGGCAATCGATGTAGAAACGGCTTCGACGGCCCGAAGCCAGGACGAAGTCACCTTCCTGGAAGGACCGCTCCACGAACAGCCGAAGGAGCCTCTCGCGTGACGTCATCTCGCTCTCTGTCAGGATGTACGTCCGGCTTCGCGATATGCGCGCTGCAACTCTCGGCACGCGGCGGTTTCGCTGCAGGTGCCGAACACCTTGACCTGCCGGGTGATGGCTTCGAATCCGTGCTCGGAAGCCAATTCGGCGAAGATCCGGTCGAGCTCGGGGTGCTGGAACGTCGAGACCCTGCCGCATGCGGTGCAGATCAGGTGGTCGTGCTGGGCCGCGCCGACCTTCGTCTCGTAGCGCTTGAAGCCCTCGTCGAAGTCGTGCTCCGTGGCGAGTCCGAGCTCGACGAGCAGCGCAAGCGTTCGGTACACGGTCGCCTTACCCGCGTGTTCGCCACGCTGGCGAAGGGCTGCGGCCACGTCATCGGCCGAAAGGTGTCGAGTGGACTCGAACATGACCTGCGCGATCGCTTCCCTCTGGTGCGTGAACGGCAGCTCGCGCTCCCGCAGCTCGCCACGCAGGACCTGCATCATCACGGCGGCGCATCCGAGTGGAGGCCGTGTGGCTACGGTTGTCGAAAGGACGGACATGGACGTCTCACACGCGACTCTGAAGGTCCGATCAGAACCACGGCGCCCCCGTCGGGCGGCTCGCCGCGGTTGTCTCAACAGATTGAGAATCTATCCTGATCGGGACTGGTTCTCAACGGCGTTGGGAGCCCGTGGACGGCGCCTGAAACCGGATCGGCACCAGCCCGGGCGGGTACTGAGCTCTGTTCGCGATCGGCCGCACGAGTCCCGTGACGCAGGCGCTTGCGCCACGCACCTGCGGGCGCATCTTGGCACGGGCATACGTGTCGCTTCCACATGAACCTCACCCGGACGACGGACGATGACTGACGCATTCTCTCGTATTCTCGCGCCTCTCTCACGCACTGGCCTGAGCCTCGCCGCTCTCGTCGCTCTTCTGGCGGCGCCTCTCACGACAGGCTGTGGGAGCGAAGCGGACGGATCCGGGTCGACAGGCCGACCTGCGACTGCCGACCAGCAGACAGGACAGCCTCAACCTGCCGGCGCGGGCCAGGTCGTCCGAACCACGCAGATCCGAATCGGCGGGGTCGAGGTCACAGCCGAGATCGCCGACAACGGCGAACTGCGCGGACAGGGGCTGATGGACCGTGATTCGCTGGCTGAGAATCATGGCATGCTTTTCGTATACGGTACGGCAGAGGTGCGATCGTTCTGGATGCGCAACACGAAGATTCCCCTCGACATAGCCTTCATCGACGCCAACGGCGTCATCCTCAACATCGAGCAGATGGAGCCCCAGTCTGACCAGAACTATTTCTCGCAGGGGCCCATGATGTACGCCCTGGAAATGGACCAGGGCTGGTTCGAGGCGAACGAAGTCGGACCTGGAGATCGCCTCGAGTTCTGAGATTCGAACAAAGGCGGGTGCCATAATGTCACAGTACCGGGAGGAAAAAGACTCAATGGGTCCTGTCCGCATCCCAGCGGACATGCTGTACGGCGCCCAGACGGAACGGGCGCGGCAGAACTTTCCGATCAGTCGGCTTCGTTTCGATCGTCGGTTCCTGTATGCACTGGGTGTGATCAAACGGGCGGCGGCGGAGGTTAACGAGGAGCTCGGTCTGCTGGACTCAGAGCGCGCCGGTGCGATCAGGCAGGCCGCGCAGGAGATGATGGACGGCGACCTGGACGCCAACTTCGTGCTGGACATCTTCCAGACCGGATCGGGGACGTCCACCAACATGAATGCGAACGAGGTGATCGCGAACCGCGCGAACCTGATCCTGGGCGGCGAGGTCGGGACCAAGGAGCCCGTGCATCCCAACGACCACGTCAACATGGGTCAATCGAGCAACGACGTGATCCCGACGGCCGTGCACGTGTCCGCCCTGTTCGCCGTGGAGGGCGAGCTGCTGCCGGCGCTGACGCACCTGCAGACGGCTCTCGAGGCGAAGGCGGACGAGTTCGACGGAGTGTACAAGGCGGGGCGTACACACCTTCAGGATGCCACGCCGATGCGACTGGGCCAGGAGTTCGGCGGATACGCCAGCCAGGTGTCCCACGGCGTGCGCCGTGTGGAGAACGCCACGGAGTCGCTGCGTGAGCTTGCGATCGGTGGTACGGCAGTCGGAACGGGAATCAACACGCACCCCGAGTTCGGGAGCCGCATGGCCGCCCGGATCAGCGAGATCTCGGGCGTCGAATTCCGGGAGGCAGAGAATCACTTCGAGGCCCAGGCGGCACGCGACGCGACGGTCGAGATGAGCGGCATGCTCAAGGTCGTCGCCTGCAGCTTGATGAAGATCGCCAACGACATCCGATGGCTGGCGAGCGGGCCCCGGACCGGCCTCGGGGAGCTCAACCTGCCGGAGCTGCAGCCGGGCTCCTCTATCATGCCGGGGAAGGTGAACCCGGTCATGTCCGAGATGCTCACGATGGTGGCGGCCCAGGTCATCGGGAACGACATGGCGATCACGATCGGCGGAGAACGCGGGAACTTCGAGCTTAACGTCATGATCCCCGTGATGATTCACAACCTGCTGGAGTCGATCGAGATCCTCTCCACGGGTAGCCGCACGTTTGCGGACCGGTGCGTGTCGGGAATCACGGTGAACGCCGACAGGTGCCTGCGAAACGCCGAGACGACCGGGTCCCTGTCGACGGTGCTCGTGCCGCAAATCGGGTATGACAGGGCCGCCGAAGTGGCGAAGAAGTCGCTCAAGGAGGACAAGACCCTGCGCGAAGTCGTGCAGGAGATGAACCTGATGAGCGACGAGGAGCTGGACGGGATCATCGATTTCGCGAAGATGACGGCTCCCAACGTCGGGTGACCGCTTCCCCTACGCGCTAGTCCTCGCTGCGCTGCGGAGACGCGCTCCGGGGAAACGGTCACCCGACGGCGGAAGGGGGCTTCGTAGCGCTTAGTGGGGCGGAAGACTGAGGGGCGCCGCGGGCACGCGGCCTGGCATCCCGGTCACGACGGGGCGCTCCCGCGGAAAGGAGGTTCCGCGTGTTCGATCCGAAGAACCGAATCCACTGGGTGGGGGCGATCATCATCGCCATCATCCTGATACTGATCCTGGGGGTGGCTTCGACCGCAACCGGGCAGACACCGGAGGTTCGTGTCACTCCGAATCCCGATGCCGGGCCGTTCACCGTGTGGATTTTCCAGCCGGTCGACTTCATCCCCCGCACCAGGCCCGTCGAACTCTGAGCCGGACATTCTCCCGCGTGGGGCGGGAGAATGTCCGGCACCAGATCCGCCTACCTGTTCAGGGCAGGGGCGGGTAGTTCGTCTCGTCAGCCAGGGCCGCGTACAGGTCCTGCAGGTCCGAAGTAGCGCTCACGAGGCCGGGCTCCATGCCCGTGCCTGCTTCGCCGAACTTGGCTTTGAACCAGGCCTCGTGTGGCTTCTCCCGCACGAACAGGCCCAGAGACCGTCCCTCGATGTCGATGGCCGTGCCGTCGGCCCCGTGACAGGCGGCGCAGTTATCAGTGTACACTACCTCACCGTTCGCCGCGTTCCCGAGGGCGCCTATGTTGGTGTACGTCAGGGTCGGCGCCACCACGACCGGTGGATCGACAGTGTAATCCACGTACATCACAGAACCACTGACTTCCAGGTCGTACAGCAGTGCCGGCTCGACCCACTCCTCGCGCATGAACTTCGCCAGGTTCCACACCTGCCCCACCGTCAGGTTGGTGGAAAAGTCTGGATGGGTGTTGTCCACTGCGTCGAACGTGCGACCGGGGTTGTGAACAACCAGGTCGAACAGCGCCTCGACCGTGTGAGCCACGGCGGAGCTGCGCAGGTTCACCGAGGACACGTCGGGCCGGGTGTCCTTCAGTGTGCTTTGCCCGGTGCGATTCGCATAGGAGGCGGCGTTGCCAAGACCATCCCAAGCGTGGCAGGCCTTGCAGCGATAGAAGTCCGCCGCGACCGTCCCTCCGGCGTCGCCACTGCCGCCCGCATCCACGGTGTACCACTTCGAGTACGCGGCGCCGCCCAGGATACCGTCGGCGTTGATGTACTCATCGGGAAGGGGG
>JAUVTH010000101.1 GCA_030601615.1 Gemmatimonadota bacterium | reverse complement strand
CTGGGCCCCGTCCCGTACCGCCTCGTCGATTGTGGCCTGGCACGCGTCGGTGGCGACGCGCACCGACTCGATTGGCGACCGGCAGTATACCTGGAGGCCGTTCCACGCCCCCGGGTAGTCCGGCGTACCGCGCACAGCGAGCTAGTCATCGAGGAACTCCACCAATTCCTGCAGGTCCGCCACGTGTCACTCCTTCCACCCGGGCTTCGCTAACAGGTTAGTGAAGGACCCTGGCTCCCCCGCCGCCCGGGATTCTTCCGCAACCTGCCATGTCAGTACGCCCGCGCCCTGACGACCTCATACCTCGAGGGCTCTCCGCACAAGCACCGCACCGGGGCATTTGGCGACCGGTATTCCTCGTCCGGAATGACCCGGATCGTGGAACTGGTGTCGTCCTTGACCTGCTGCTCGCACTCGCCTTCCCCACACCAGCCCGTGAATGCGAAGCCACCCTCCGTCTCCATGAGCCTCTGGAACTCGGAATAGTCCTCGAGCCCCCTGACGGTGGCAGACTCTCGACGCGCCAGGGCTGCCGCAAGCGACTCATCCTGGATCTCGTCGAGCATGTCCCGCAGCACCCCGGCCACGCCCTCCATCGGAAGAGGAAGCTTGCGGTCGGCCCCCTCGGGCGTGACACGTCGGACCGCCATCACGCTTTCCGCCTGCACGTCACGCGGCCCGACCTCGAGGCGCAACGGGACGCCTCGTCGCTCCCAGTCATAGTACTTCGCTCCGGGATTCATGCCCTCCCGCGCGTCGACGTGGACCCGCACGCCTGCTTTCTCCAGCTCGACCCGAACGCGCTCTCCGGCCTCGAAGACCTGCTCTCGCTGCTCGTCATCTCTCCAGATCGGCACCACAACGACCTCGTATGGCGCGAGCTTTGGAGGCAGGATCAGGCCAGCGTCATCACCGTGCGTCATGATGAGCGCGCCTATCAGCCTCGTCGACACACCCCACGAAGTGCTCCACACCAACACGTGCTCTCCGTCCTCTGTCTGATACCGGACGTCAAACGCGCGCGCGAAGTTCTGACCCAGGTTGTGGCTCGTTCCCGCCTGTAGCCCCTTGTTGTCCTTCATCAGGGCCTCGCAAGCGTAGGTGCGCAGCGCACCGGCGAACCGCTCGGAATCGGTCTTCAGTCCCGTGATCACCGGCATGGCCATCCAATCTTCCATGAAGGTGCGATAGACTCCAAGCATCCTCCGCGTTTCTTCTTCGGCCTCCTCCTCACTGGCGTGTGCCGTGTGCCCTTCTTGCCACAGGAACTCGGTAGTACGCAGGAACGGGCGCGTCCGCTTTTCCCACCGGACCACGTTCGCCCACTGGTTGAGCAGTACCGGTAGATCCCGATACGATTGAATCCAGTCGCTCAGGATGGGCCAGATGATGGCTTCCGAGGTCGGCCGCACTACGAGCGGCTCCTCGAGCTGGACCCCTCCCGCATGTGTTACAATTGCCGTTTCCGGGGCAAACCCCTCGAAGTGTTGTGCTTCCCGGTCCAGCGCGGACTTTGGCAGGAACAGCGGGAAGTACGCGTTCTGATGGCCGGTGGCCTTGAACATCCCATCCAGCGCACCCTGCATCAGCTCCCATATCCGATAACCGTAGGGGCGGATGACCATGCAGCCCCGTACCGGCGACTGGCTGGCCAACTCGGCCTGCTGCACGATTTCGTTGTACCAGGCGGAAAAGTCCTCGCTCTGTGGCGTCAGCCCCCTACCGTTCGGCATGCTCTGTGTCATCCTCCGCCTGGGCCTTCACCCGGGCAGCATCAGTTCTTCAATCGAGCGTCAGGACGAATCGGCCAGCAACTCGGCCAGTCCGATCCTCCGCTCCTCTCCCGTCGCCATCGTTCGAACCACACACTCGCCTCGCTCTACCTCTTCGGGGCCCACCACGATCACCCTGCCCGCACCGGCCTGGTGGGCCACCTTGAACTGTCGGGCCACCCCACGGCTTCGGTAGTCAAAGGCAACCCGGCGACCCCGCCCCCGAAGGGCATGGACGATCCGCAGTGCTTCGGGTAACTGCTCCTCGGAAACGTGGACCACGAAATCGTCCAGCGCCACGGAAAGATCCGGAACGAGATCTCTGTCGCGCAGAAGCTCGGCGAGCACCACGTCTCCCATACCGAATCCCAATGCCGGCAACGCCGGCCCTCCGACCGCCTCGAGGAGGTCATCGTATCGGCCACCACCGCAAATCGCCCGGAATCGCCCGCGGCGATCCCATAACTCGAACACAAGCCCTGTGTAGTAGGCCAGGCCACGCACCAGGCGCACGTCGAATCTCGCAAAACCGCCGAGCCCCGTCGCCTCCAGCTGGGTCTGAAAGCGGCGCAGCCGCTCCAGGCTGTCAACGACCTCACTCGATCCGCCGAACCGATGGGCCAGCTCCTGCAGATCCACATCCGCCAGCGCGAGCACGTCGGTCGCCGCGCCTCGCGGCACACCCGACTCGGCCAGGCGATCAAGCACCCACTCACTCGACTCTCGATCGGCCTTGTCGAGAGCCGCGAACGCGCCGGGAAGCCCGGTCTCCGGAACGCCGAGTTCCACGAGAATTCCCGATATCAGGCGCCGATCGGAATAACGCACCTCGAAGTCCTCTTCGCCCAGTCCGAACTCCCGCAGGACATCGATCGCTGCGGCGACCACCTCCACATCCGAAGCCACCGACGTCTCGCCGACGATATCGAGATTCAGCTGAAAATGCTCGCGAAGCCGTCCCTTTTGAGGCCGCTCATGGCGGAACAGCTGTGGCACTGAGAACCACTTGATCGGCTTCGGCAACCCCGCCGCCCGGGCTGCCACCATGCGGGCGAACGTAGGCGTCATTTCCGGCCGCAACGCGACCTCGCGCCCACCCTGGTCGGTGAACGCGTACAGCTGGCCCACGATCTCCTCACCCGACTTGCGGGTGTACAGCTCGAGGGATTCGAGAGGGGGGCCGTCGTACTCGACGAATCCGTAGCGTCTCGCCACTTCCCGCCACGTGCGGACAATGTGCAACCGCAGGGCCATATCGGCCGGATAGAAGTCCCGGAACCCGGGCAGACTGGACATGTTCATTAAACGCCAATGTATGCGGCGCCTCCGGAGGGTGGCAACAGAAAGCGCCGGCCTCATGACCGGCGCTCTCTCGCTTGTCGGGGCCCGTCCAGAGACAACTCAGTCGGGCGTGCAGAACCGATCGTACGCGCGCTTCAGCTCGTCGGCGATCTCGAAGGCATCTCGGCCCTCTATTTGATGCCGCTCCAACATGAACACGTGCTCGCCGTTGTTGAACAGGGCGATCGACGGACTCGACGGGCGGAAGCCCCGAACGTGCTCACGGGCCCGCTCGGTTGCGTCCACGTCCTGACCCGCGAAGACCGTGACGATACGGTCCGGTTGCACCGAGTGCCCCGTGGCGATGGCCACGGCAGGCCGGGCGTTCGCCGCTGCACAACCGCAAATCGAGTTGATGACGAGCAGAGTGGTGCCCTCGCTGTCGGCGAGCGCGCGATCCACTTCGTCCGGCGTGCCCAGCTCCTCCGCACCGATACGAACGAGCTCCTCCCGCATCGGCCGCACGGTCTCCGGATCATACTGCATGTGCTCACTCCTTTTCGGTCGAGCCCAGGATAAGTGTTCTGGCATCGCCCACGGTGTGGGCAGACCCGGTGACGACTACCGTTCCGGCACCAGCGAGTTCCCTCGCCCGCTCGAGAGCCCGCGCGAATTCTGGCTCGACCTCCACATTGCGACCGCCCGCAGCAACGAGGGCCTCTTCGGGCCTCCATCGTCTTTCGGGCGGCGACGACGGCGCAACCGTGAACACGCTGGTCTCGGCCGACGAGAGAAGGGGTCCGAGCATCTCCGGCCACGGTTTGTCCCCGAGGATCGCAACGAGCAATACCAGCGGTTCCGGGAGGGCCGCGGCTTCGAGAAGCGCCGCCAGGTTCTTGGCGGCCGCCACGTTGTGCGCGATGTCGAGCACCCAGGTGCCCCCATCGGCCGACAGAACTTCGAACCGTCCGGGCCAGCGGACCGCGGCCAGCCCCTGTGAAACTTGCTCATGGGTCATCCCGGAGTCGAACCATTCGAGCGCCCGGATGGCGAGCGATGCATTCCGCGCCTGATGGCCGCCCACGAGCGGGGTCCGGCCCCTGAGTCCGTTGATGCTGCCATTCGATCGATATGTGAAGGTTGTGCCTGCCAGATCGACGACTACATCCTCGATCGAGAATTCATCCCCCAGCGTATCGACAGGCGCCCCGAGATACTCGGCCCTCGCCTCCACGACCTGTTTCGGCCCTTCGGAGAGGGGGCCCGACACCAGTGGCACACCGTGCTTCAGGATGCCCGCCTTCTCGGCTGCTATCTCAGCCAGTGTGTCCCCGAGGTACTCGGAGTGATCGAGGTCCACCGACGTGATCACCGTCACGCGGGGCGTCACCACATTCGTGGCGTCGAGTCGACCACCGAGTCCCACCTCCGCGACGATGGTCCGGCACCCGGCCCGCCGAAAAGCCTCGAACGCGAGCACGGTAGTCGACTCGAAGAATGTCGCGTCCTCCCTCTCGGCAAGTGGAAGTACGTCCCTCGCGCAGTCCTCCAGCAGCACCAGGTCGGCCAGGGCACCACCGATACGGATTCTCTCGGCGAACACCCTCAGATGCGGGGACGTGTAAAGGCCGGTGAACCGTCCGGCTGCGCGGAGTATCGACTCGGCGTGCGCGGCCGTCGACCCCTTGCCGTTCGTGCCGCCGATGTGGATGAAGTCCAGTTCCCCCTGCGGATCGCCGAGCGAGTGAAGCATCGACCGTGTCCTGTCGAGACCCCAATGGATACGGTGCGCCGGCCGGCGCTCGAGCAGGCGTGTCAGTGCAGAGGACAATGGACTTGCCGCGGCAGGACGCTCCGCCAGACGGAGAGTCGGCAGCGTCAACTCATGTGATGCAGGAGGAGCGCGACGGTCTCACGCATCTCTCCGCGAGGCACGATCCGATCCACCATGCCGTGCTCCTCAAGGAATTCGGACCGCTGAAAACCATCCGGGAGAACCTGGCGGATGGTCTCCTTGATCACCCGGGGTCCGGCGAACCCGATCAGGGCACCCGGCTCCGCCAGGTTCACATCGCCGAGCATCGCGAAACTGGCCGTCACCCCGCCCGTGGTGGGGTGCGTCAGTATGCTGATGTACGGAAGGCCCGCCCGGGCGAGACGCTGCAGGGCCGCGGACGTCTTGGCCAGCTGCATCAGCGAGAAGATCCCCTCCTGCATGCGGGCACCACCCGAGGCAGACACGATCAGCACGGGACAGGCACGGTGCACACCTTGCTCGACCATGCGGGCAATCTTCTCGCCAACCACTGAGCCCATCGAACCGCCGATGAACCCGAAGTCCATCACTCCCGCACACACCTCGCGTCCTTCGATCCGGCCGACTCCGGTAAGCACGGCGTCGTACCCTCCGACCTTTCTCTCCGCCTGAGCGACTCGAACGGGATAAGGCTTGGAATCCACAAATCCAAGCGGGTCCGCCGATCGCATAGTCGGATCGAACTCTTCGACCAGGCCTTCATCGAACAGCAGGTTCACGTACTCGGGCGCCGAAATCCGGAGGTGGTGGCCACACTCCGGGCAGACCCGCTGATTCTCAGCAAGCCGCCTCGTGTACAGAATCTCCCCGCAGCCGTCGCATTTCTCCCATACGTCGGCGGCGAGTTCTCGCTTCTGAGCTACGAGCTTCTGCTTCTCTTTGCGGAACCAGGCCATTCTTCCTCGCTCTGACGGTGAGTTACGCGAGTCGGACTATAACGGGGCA
>JAUVTH010000151.1 GCA_030601615.1 Gemmatimonadota bacterium | reverse complement strand
TGGACCGCCGAATCTCCGAAACGCGTTGCACGAAGCCGGCGCTGAGGCGGTCGCGCCGATCGAGGCCCGCCAGAACGCGCCTCGAGTCCTCGTCCGCGACCCGGCTCGCCTCGACTACCGCGTCCTGGAGGATCGGTAGATCCAGGCCGTGCACGGCCGGGTCCAGGGGAAGCACTCTCCCCCGTCCGTCCACCGGCTCTAGCACGGGAGCCGCGACCAGGGCCACGGGTCGCACCTCGACCACCTCCACGGTCAAGCGATTGAAGCCCTTGCGACGGATGTGGGCCTCCTCGACCAGAGGGTGACTCTCGAGCCTCGTTTCGGCCTCTGCATGGTCGTCCCACACAGACGCGTCGGGAGGGATGGCCGCGAGGTCGCGTGCACCGTCCGCGGTGATGAAACGTGCACCGGTAACTTCGACCGCGGACACGTGGAAGGCGGGCACGGTGCGCAGCACGGCAGGGGCCCACAGCGGGCTTCCAATCCCGAGGGCGGCGGTCGCTCCGACCACGGCCAGGCCGCGACGCGTCCGCCGGGTCATTGGACCGCTCCCACCGAAGCCAGATCTCCGGCATCGAATCCCCACAACCGGATTTCCGGCTCCAGCCAGATTCCCTCTTCGTCGTGCACACGACGACGGGTCTCAGCCATCAACGACAGGACGTCGGAGGCGCGGGCGTTGCCGACGTTCACGATGAAGTTGGCGTGGCGCTCGGCAATCCGGGCTCCACCCTTCTCCGCGCCCCGCATCCCCGCCCGATCGACGACTTCCCAGGCCGACCCGTGCGGAGGACCGGGGTTCTTCCAAATGGAGCCGCAGGACGGAAGCTCGTACACCTGGCTTTCGACCTTGAGACGGCGGCGCCTGGCATGTACCGCGTTCACCGTCCCGGGGTCACCTGGCAGAGCTTCGAAGCGTCCGCCGAGAAACACCCAGTCATCCGCCACGTCGACGTGCCGGTAGCTCGGGGAGGCCTCGGCGGGTGTCAGGCGGACTCTCTCACCTTCGGGCGTCATGGTCTCCACCCACTCGACCCGGTCCCACAACCCGCTGTCCACCGAACCGGCATTCATGCGGAGCCCACCACCTACGCTCCCCGGCACCGCCTCGAGAAAGTCCCAGCCGGACTTTCCCCAGCGACGGGCTTCCCCGACGAGAGCGGGCAGACCGGCAGCTCCGCCTGCAACGATCCCGGTCTCGGAGACGACGAGGTAGTCGAACTCTCCGGCCAGGGAAATGACCGACTCCGGAACTCCACGATCGGAAACGAGCACGTTCGCGCCGCACCCCAGCACTCGGTACGGGGACCTGTCCAGCGAACGCAGGGCTCGAGCAAGGTCAGCGGGCGTTCCGAAACGGCCATACCGATGGGCTTTTCCGCCGATCCGGTAGCGAGTCAGGGCCGCGAGCTGCACGTCAGACTCCCACACCGTTCGCCTCCGTCCCCTCCGCCACCGCGTGGGCCAGCAACGTGACGTCACCGGCGCCCATGAACAGGACGACCGCATCGCTGTCGAGACCGTCGACCCACCCCGGTAAGTCCGACGGGATGAGCTGTCCCACGACGCCGCCGGAGGCCTCCACCACCAGGCTGGAGGTGACCCCGGGAATGGGGGTCTCGCGCGCCGGGTAGATGGGCAGGACGACAGCCTGGTCCGCCTGCGCCAGCGCCGCGGCGAACTCCGCCGCCATCTTCCGGGTCCGGCTGTACAGATGCGGCTGGAACACAACGGCCATCGGTCGTCCCGGCCACGCCTGCCGGACCGCGGCGACGGATGCCAGCACTTCCGTGGGATGGTGGGCGTAGTCGTCGAGGATTACGCGGCCGCCTCGATCGCCGAGGAGCTGCAGGCGCCGGTCGACACCCGTGAAACTGGCGAGCGCATCAACCAGAGTGTCGGGCCTGAGACCCAGCGTCAGGCCCGCGGCCATGGCCGCACCCGCGTTCTGGGCGTTGTGGTCCCCGGCCGCGCCGAGCTCGAACTCGAAAGACCCATCGCCTGAGCTGAGGCGGCAGGTCTGCCGGACTCCCCGACGCTCGATGACCTCGACCCTGTAGTCGGCATCCGGATCGAGCCCATATGTCCGCACGGCCTCCAGTCCGCGAACGACATCCGGGACGCCCGGCCCTTCAGCGCAGGCGAGGATCCCGTCCCGGCGCTCCGCGCGCCCGGCAAATTCCCGAAAAGCGGCCTGCAGATGGCCGGGTCCGTCGTAGCACTCCATGTGCTCCGGCTCGACCGACGTGATCACGGCAAGACTCGGATCCAGCTCGAGGAAGGATCGATCGTACTCGTCGGCCTCTGCTATCGCGATCCCGGCCCCGGCGCGCGCGTTTCCATCCCAGGCGCCCACGCGACCGCCGACCAGGACCACCGGGTCGAGCCCGCCGGCTTCGGCGACGCGAGCCGTCATCGCCGTGACGGTCGTCTTGCCGTGCGTTCCAGAGATCGCTACCAGACGGCGACCGTTGAGGAGAGCACCCATGGCCTCCGCCCGCTTCACGATCGGGACCCCCTCATGCCTCGCAGCGACGAGCACCGGATGATCCACCGGCGCAGCCGAGGTGTGTACGACGAGACCCGCCTTCGCCGCCGGACGGATATCATCTACAGCGACAAGCTGGACGCCCTTTGCCTCAAGGCGGCGGGCCTCCGGGGTGATCTGCAGATCCGAGCCACTCACCCGATAGCCTTCGCTGGCCAGCAGGAAGGCGAGGCCGCTCATGCCGGCTCCGGCGATCCCGAGCAGGTATACCGCCTCCCCGGCCGGGGGAAGCACGCTTCGGTCGGGAGGGCGACGGTCAGGCATCGTTCCTCCCGGACGATCCGTCGGCCAGCCGCAGCAACTCGCTCGCGATCCGATCGGCGGCGGCGGGCCGACCGCGCTCGCGGCTCGCACGGGCCATGGCGGCCAATCGCGCCTCGTCGCCGAGGAGAGCGAACGCGTCCCTCCACAGCTCACGGCCGCTCACGGCACCCTCCTCGCGCATCAGGGCAGCTCCTGATGCGACGAATGCCGCGGCGTTGTATCGCTGGTGGTCGCCGGCCGACGAGGGAAGCGGAACCAGGAGCGCCGGCACCCCGAAGGCGGCCAGCTCCGCGCAGGTCATCGCCCCCGAACGGCAGACGGCAAGACGGACCCCGCCTAGCTGCGCGCCGAGATCCGGGATGAAGGGCACGACCCGTACGCGGGAGGCCCACCGACTCTCGAGTACGCGGGCCGCGATCGAATCGTGGTGCGCCTTCCCCGAGATCCACACGACCGTGACGTCCGCGGGCCAGTCGACGACGGTCCCGAGCCCCTCCATGAGAAGCTCGTTGAGCACCAGGGCCCCCTGACTGCCCCCGAAGGCGACGACTACCCTGCCCTCGGGCCAATCGAACGGATGGGCCGCCTGGCCGACCGCGACGGGATTGCCGAGCTCGAACACGCGTGTGCCTCGACCGGGCCTGATCCGGCTGCGCGCTTCCGGGTATCCGAGATGTACCTGATCCACTCGTGAAGAGAGTACGCGGGTCACCAGGCCGGGCATCGCGTTCTGCTCCTGGAGTGCCGTGCGCGTTCCCCTGGACGCGGCCCATGCAACTGCAGGTCCCGACGCGTAGCCTCCGGTCCCCACGACGAGGTCCGGTTTCAAGTCGGCGAATATGCGGCCCAGGCCCGAGACAACGGCGGGCAGGCTCGACACAAGCCGCCAGTTCCGCCACGGACGGGATCGATACAGGGGCTCCAGCGGCAGCAGCCGATAGGGCCAGCCGGAATCGGGAAGCACGCTCGCTTCGATCCCGCGGCGCGCCCCGACCAGCATGAGCTGCGCGTCCGGCGCCGCTCGCCTCAGGGCCGCGGCGAGATTCAAGGCCGGATACAGGTGCCCACCGGTCCCGCCTCCCGAAAGGAGGATGCGAAGCGCCACGATTCAGGCTTTCCTTCCCTACGAGACGTTGAGCAGGATCCCCGTCGCGCCGAGCATGAGGATCAGGTTCGTTCCGCCCGCGGAGATGAACGGCAGGTTGATGCCGGTCGTCGGAAGCAGACCCAGAGCGACGCCCATGTGGCCGAAGGCCGCGAATGCCACGAGAGCCGTGATTCCGACAGCCACCAGCTGCCCGTACAGGTCGGGTGCCGATCGCGATATCCGCAGGCCGAGCAGGGCCCACGCCAGGAACAGCACGATTACTGCGGCAGCCCCGATGAACCCCCACTCCTCGGAGATGATCGAAAAGCTGAAGTCGTTCTGGGGCTCCGGGAGATACGACATCTTCAGGCTGCTCCTCCCGAATCCGACCCCGAACATCCCGCCTGACCCGACAGCCATGAGTGACTGCTTCAGTTGGTAGCCTCCGGCCGCCGCCGTCGAATCCGGGTTCATGAACGCCGTGACCCGGGCCATCCGATATCCGCTGCCCATGATCTGCAACCACAGCACGGGCAGAGCCGCGGCCCCCAGCGCCACGAAGTGGCCAAACCGCGCGCCGGCGGTGAACAGGATCGTCGCGGCCACCGCCGCGATCATGAGCGTCGCAGAGAAGTGCGGTTCCAGCAGGACGAGGACACAGACGAGACCCACGACGAGCAGGAACGGAAGAAGCCCGTACCGGAAGCTGTGCAG